>JAHEAS010000172.1 GCA_024642645.1 Saprospirales bacterium
TCCACTAAAGGAAGCATCACTGCCCTGGCCGTCTTGGCTACCCGCAGTTTGAGGAGTTCCAACCAGCGAGGATACTGTACCATTCGTAACAATTTTTCGGACCACATAATTGTAGCCATCTGCCACATAAATATTGCCATCGGGGTCAACTGTTACGTCCCAAGGATATTTGAAGGAGGCATTAGCTGCCACTCCATCGGTCAGACCTTCAATGCCATTTCCCGCCACTGTAGTTACCTGCCCAAGTTTTGTAATCTTCCTTATTTTATGGTTCCATTCATCTGCCACAAGGATGTTCCCGTCATTATCGAGGGTAAGTCCATAAGGCCGCCAGAACTGGGCATTTAGCCCCATGCCATCCGTATCACCTGGGATATAAGCTGTGCCCGCCATGGTGCTAACCATGCCATCAAAGGAAATTTTTCGAATAATATGAGTGAGGTGGTCAGCCACGTAAATTGTCCCACTGACATCAATTTCAATACCCGTTGGGTTGCCGAAAGTAGAAAAGAGGGCTGGGCCGCTACTCGTTCCGTAGTTCCCTGTGCCAGCAACGGTTGTCACTGCGCCATTGGGCATCACCTTGCGTATTTTGTTGTTTTTGGTATCGGCCACGTAAACCACACCGTCGGGTGTTGCACAAATGCCCCATGGTTCGTTGAAACGGGCAGCACTGCCGATACCATCGTTACTGCCGGTTTGGCCAGCAAGGCCAGCAAGGGTGGTCACCGTATTGGTGTTGGTATCAAAAAGGCGGATGGTGTGGTTGTTGCGGTCGGCGATGTAGATGTGGCCGAGGGTGTCCGCTGCAATTCCATGCGGTATAAAAAACCGGGCACTGAGTGCTGGCCCATCGTTGAAACCGGGCGTTTCGTTTACGCCAGCCACAGTCGTGACCCATTGCGCATTCGCAATTGCGAAGAACGACAATAAGGTAAGTGTGATGACGATTCTCTGCATGTGCCAATTATTCTTAACAGTTATAGGTGAGAATTATGCGCCATTTTTTAATTCCTTGAAAATCAGTGTTTTACAAATTAAACCCAAGGCTGTTTTTCCAATTTTGGGACGCTGTTTTTTGATTTGGGAACGGATTACACATGGAATTAAGGCTCGTGGTTAAGCCATCCATGCCGAAAAACCTGTTGCGTCCCCATGTTTATCCTTTCTTACCTCCTTAAAAAGGCAAATATTCTTGCCTCCTAAACTAGCCGTTTCCTGCCTCCTTGTTTTCCCACTTAAAGTCTCAATTTCCAAAAACGGGAACGATTATTAAAAAATATTTTCTCCAAAACACTGTATATCAACGCTTTGTGTTTTGGCATTTTTCCGGCAACACTGGTTCTAGTTTGTTTAAATAAAAACTATGAATCGCAACCGCACCAAACTAGGAATCATCGGTACTGTCGGGGTGCCCGCCAAATACGGCGGGTTTGAGACACTTGCCGAGCAATTAGCACTCAATCTTCGTGGTGAATACAAGACTACTGTTTATTGCAGTGCAAAGAACTACCCTAGAAATGAACGATTGGCAGAGTGGAAGGGCATTCGACTAGTGTATTTGCCGATGAGCGCCAACGGTGTACAGAGTGTCATTTATGACATTTTTTCCATGATACACGCGCTGTTCTTCATGGACGTGATGCTCGTGCTTGGCGTTTCCGGCGGTATCTTTTTACCTATTGTAAAATTTCTTGCGCCAAGAAAGCAAGTGGTTGTCAATCTCGATGGCCTTGAATGGCGGCGGGCTAAATGGCAGGGTTTTGCGAAGCGGTACTTAAAGTTTAGTGAAAAAGTAGCCGTGCGGTTTGCCGATGAACTCATTACTGACAACGCTGCCATCCAAAAATATGTGCAGGAAATTTACGGGGCATCCAGTCGCCTCGTCGAGTATGGTGGCGACCATGTTGAGCGTGTGGAAATCCAGTCGGATTTTATACAAAAACACCCTTACATTACAGGGGATTATGCGCTCAAAGTGTGCCGAATTGAACCAGAAAACAATATCCACCTTGTATTGGAGGCATTTGCCCGATATGAAAAAATGCCCTTAGTGCTAGTAGGGAATTGGGAGCACAGCCCATACGGCCATGACCTGCGAGAGATTTACTGCCAATACAAAAACCTCCACCTCCTCGATCCAATATACGAGCCTAATGAGCTAAATATGCTGCGCTCCAACTGCACGCTTTACGTGCATGGCCACAGCGCCGGCGGCACCAACCCATCGTTGGTAGAGGCCATGTACCTAGGCTTACCCGTCTTGTCCTATGAAGCTATCTATAACCGCATAACCACACAGGACCGTGCACTCTTTTTCCAGTCAGCAGAGGATATCATATCGATTTTGAAAGGGCTCCGCAACATTGACCTTAGCGAGATAGCTTACAACCTTAAATGGATAGCCGAAATGCGCTACAATTGGTCAAGCATTTCCCAGAAATACAGCCTCGCATTTCGGGGCCTCGAAGGAGAGTTGGCTCCTTCACTCGATGTCGAATTGAGTTCGGCGCTAAGAAGAATTTCAGGCATTGCACCAATTGCCAGGCTTCCAATGGAAAGTTTATCAAAAGAAGAAATAATTCAACCTTTGGTAAACTTGAATTGATTCTTCTAAAATGGGGTGAGTACAAAAATTAGTGGTTTTTTCTTCTTTATGGAATTGAAAATTACGGCTGATGGTCTTTTATTCATTGGCTAAAAATTGCCCTTTCTTGCCGCCCACCATCTGACAACATCCTGTAAATAGTTGACTTGCCGATGTCCAGTTTCTTGGCTACAAGCAACACATCGTTGTTGTGTTTTTCGAGATAATGGTTGATGATACGGTTTTTGTATTCTTCCAAGGTAAGTGCCTCACTCAGAAAGGCAGCCTCTTTGCGCACGCTGTTGAAGCGGATATCGCCAGCTTCCACCACGCCGTTGCTGGCCATTACAGCTGCCAATTCCATTTGTGCCCTTAGCTCCCTAACATTGCCAGGATAGGGATAATCGAGCATCTTGACCTTAGCTTGCTTTGACAGTTCGAATTTGCCAAGCCCATTGGCCTGTGCGAAATTGTTGAGGAAATGCTGCCCAAGCAGGAGGATATCGCTGGAACGCTCTCGAAGCGGCGGCATCATGATGTTAAGTCCGAGCAAGCGGTAGTAGAGGTCCTCTCGAAAATTGCCCTGCTGTACTTCGTCAGCCAGGCTCTTGTTCGTTGCAGTGATAAGCCGTGCATCAAAGGGAATGGGGTTTTCGCCGCCCACTCGCATAATCTCCCTTTCTTGTAGTACACGAAGTAGCTTGGCCTGAAGGTTCATGTCCATTTCCCCAATTTCATCCAAGAAAAGTGTGCCGCCATCCGCAAGTTCAAACTGCCCTCTCTTTCTTGCTATTGCGCCAGTGAATGCTCCTTTTTCATAACCAAATAGCTCACTTTCGAGCAAGTCTTTTGGGATGGCACTCATGTTTACTGCCACGAAAGGACCGTTACTGCGCCCTGAGTTTTGATGTATGGACTTCGCCACCAGTTCCTTGCCTGTTCCGGTCTCGCCTACCACCGACACGGTTATATTGGTCGTAATTGCCTTTTCCATTAGGTTAAATACCTCCGTCATCGGCTTGCTACCTCCTAAAATGGTGCTGCCAAATGAAGGTTTGGAAGAAGGGCCAGGGTTTACCAATGTTGCCTCCACCCGATCTTGTATTTGCGTTTTGATGCTATTTAGGGCATGGAGCAGCCGCTCTTTGGATTCTTCGTCCTTGGTGATGTAGTCTGAGGCACCCATTTTAAGGAGCTTCACAGCAGTCGCAACGTCAACCTGGCCTGAAAGGACAATGACGTGTGTTCCTGGACTTTGCTCTTTTATTTTACGAAACACTTCCTCGCCCTCCATATCGGGCAAAGAGTAATCAAGGGAAACAATATCAGGTTTTTCATTGATGCGCTGCAACAAGGCCTGCCCTGTATTGAAAACGATGACCTCGTGGTCGGGATTGATGCCCATTACATATTTCACGAGGCGCTGATACAGGGGGTTGTCTTCTACAACGAAAATTCGTGTTGAGTGCTTCTTAACTTTCATGCGCTGCTGTGGGAGGGGGATAGGGTGCTCAAATCGAGGGTACCCTTTCTTTGCAAATTGTATTCCCATTTTTGGACTCTCATTCCAAATGGGGGAAAATAGCCCTGCCATTAATAGGCCAACTCGCTGATTTTGAGCAAGTTACGTGAAAGGCACTAAAATAGTCTCTAATGGGTAAATACAAGCTCATCCATCATGCAAACCGACCGTGCCATTTTTATTCAATCATTGTTTCGCCTACTCAGGAAAGTCGAATACCTATGGTTGAAAGCCATTCCCGCAAGGCCGGAAGACACCCCAGAGCAATCGGACATAGACCTTTTGGTAAAAGAAAACGACCTGCCAGGCATCCTGTTTTTTATCAGTAAACAGGCTTCCGTGACGCAATGTAGCATAGTCAGAAAAGATGCTGCCACCTACCTTCAACTACAGTTCCACGATGGCACTAAACTCAAGCTCGACCTGCTTACGGCACTCGTCCGGAAGCAGTTCACTTACCTAACGAACAATTACCTTTTTTCAAATCGCAGCTGGAAAGACCAAATTGCCAGCTACAAAACTGAAGTCTTGTTGGAACACGCCCTGCTGTTCAACTTTCTCAACTACGCCGGGCTACCGTCAAAATATGTGCAGCATTTTGGCGCAACGTCCGACGAGGAACAGGCAAGGTTGATTGGATTTGTCAATGCTAAATACGGTACGGGCTTCGTCAATTTTCAGCAGATGGCTGTTTTTTCAAAAAACGAACGCCAGAACTTCGTGACCCAATTAAAGACACAACCTGAAAACAGCTTCACTGCTCGTTTCCGGCAGGCAATTCGATACATGACAAGCCAATTTGGGAACAAAAAACTACAAGTGCCGAAGGTCATTACCTTCTCCGGCGTTGATGGCGCTGGCAAAAGCACCCTCCTCAACGACTTGAAATCGGTACTCTCCGAAAAGCTGGGCCAACGGGTCGTCACTTTGCGGCACCGTCCATCGCTGCTGCCCATCCTCAGTGCCTACACCCACGGCAAACAGGCCGCCGAGGCAAAAGCCGCCGCTGCTCTACCCCGCCAAGGAAGCAATGGAAGCAGGTTCAGCTCCCTGCTTCGTTTCAGTTATTACTATGCTGATTACCTGTTCGGACAGGCATACATCTGGCTGCGCTACCAACTGCCAGGCTACACCGTTATTTACGACCGCTACTACTTCGACTTCATCGTGGACGGCAAGCGCTCCAACATCTCGCTCGGAGATAGACTGTCAAAGCGGCTGTACCGATTCTTGGCCAAGCCCGGCCTCAACATCTTCCTCTACGCCGACCCTGACACCATCAGACAACGCAAACAGGAACTACCACGAGCCGATATCGAGCAAATGACCGGGCAATACCTAGCGCTTTTTGAGGAGCTGAAAAAACAGGACAACAGCCAGTACCTCTGCATTGAAAACACTGACCGACAGGCATCGCTGGAGACCATTTTGCAGCATTATATTTTAGGGAAAAACGATACGAATCCAATTGACCACGCCACGTCTGACTCACCAGGACAGGCTGTAAATCGTAAATCCCAAGTCGTAAATCCGATAGCCGTATTTGACCCATGTTAAAGCAGTTTTTAACACATATCATCCGGCGCAAAAATCCGAGTTTCACCTTCGATGAAGCCGTGACGCCGCTCGTGGTGCGGGAGTTGTTTTGGCAAAAACTCACCATGTGGTTACGGGGCTGTCGGCTATTGGTACGCGGCAGACTGCCCGCCAACCTGCTTTTGGGCAAAAAAGTGCAACTCTTCAACCTGCCCAATATCCGCTTTGGACGAATGGTGCAATTGGAGGACCATGTGTACGTTTCGGCGCTCGGCGCTCGGCCTATTTCCTTTGGCGACAAGGTGAGGATAGGAGCATACGGGCGCATCATCACTTCCACTACCCTGAACGAACTTGGCTCGCACATCCGCATTGGCAACAACGTCGGAATTGGGGAATTTGCCTACCTCGGAGGCGCTGGCGGCTTGGACATCGAAGATGACTGCATCATCGGGCAGTATTTCAGTTGCCATCCTGAAAACCATGTTTTCGAAGACCCAACTCGCCCCATCCGGCTCCAAGGCACCACCCGTGAGGGCATCCGCATCGGCAAAAACTGCTGGATTGGCGCCAAAGTTACCATCCTCGATGGGGTGAGTATCGGCGACAATTGTGTCATCGCTGCGGGGGCTGTCGTCACTCGCTCCATGCCCGCCAATTCGGTCATCGGGGGCGTACCTGCGAAAGTGATTAAATCAACAATTGAAAGCAATGGCCTGACTACGAGTCACGCCGTCACTTCTCCCACATTCACACTCACATGAAAAAACCGTCCTCATCACCGCTTACGCCGTCAACCCCTACAAAGGCTCGGAGGACGGCATCGGCTGGAACATCATCCGACACCTGGCTCGTCACTGCAATGTGGTGGCCATTACCCGCCGAAACAACTGTTCAGACATCGAACGACACCTGACTGACTACCCACTACAAACTGGCGAGCGCCTCCGTTTTGAGTACTACGACCTGCCCAAATGGGCCTTGTTTTGGAAACGGGGTGGCCGGGGTGCCCTACTCTACCACTACCTGTGGCACTTCGGTGTCGTGTTTTTTATTTTGAGTAAAAAATGGCACTACGACTTGGCTCACCACCTGAACTTTAACAGTGACTGGTCGCCGTCCTTCCTCTGGCTGCTTCGCAAACCTTATGTGTGGGGACCTGTGGGCCATCACCCAAAAATTCCGGCACCCTTCATTTTGCCGTACGGCAAAAAGGCCTGGTACTCCGACCGGCTGCGCTGGTGGGTGAAACGGTTTTTCTGGGCATTAGACCCATTTCTGGCTATCACAAAACGAACGGCAAACAAGATCATCGGCCTCAATTCGAGCGTGGGAAAAGTGCTGAAGCTTGCACCTGAAAAAATCGTGACGCTGCCTGCGATAGCCTCGGAACTACCTGGTTGTGAAACAGTTGCATCAAACAAGTTTCGGGTACTTTCCGTCGGGCGCTTCGTTCCGCTCAAGGGCTTCGACATTACCATTC
>JAHEAS010000173.1 GCA_024642645.1 Saprospirales bacterium
AAGCAAGGAGCGTTTACCCGTTGCCAGAAAGTGAGCCACAGCTGCTTCGTATAAATGCCCAACATTGTAAAGTTCGTGGCTGTGTTGGTCTTCTCGTTCCCAACGCTGGTCACTGCCCCGATGGAATTGGTTGGTGGTAGCTTCTTTTTGATTGCCAGTGGCTTTTTCTTTGTCATAAATGGTCCGCCAAGTATAGAGGTATCCGTCAGGTTCTTGTGCGTCGGCAATTTTTTGTATCAAATCATCCAGGTAAGCATCAAGTTTTGGGTCGGGGTGTACCTGGAGCGAATAAGCCGCCCCCTCGATTATTTTGTAAACATCAGAATCGTCAAAAGCATAGGCAGTGCAAAATCCACCTTCAGCATGACCTCCCGCAATATCAAAGTTCTTAACTCGGCCGGTTTCCTCACATTGTTTGAAGGTGTAGGGCAACGTCACTGTCCGGACGATATCGAGGCGTGGCGCCCAGAAATTGTCGGTGATTTTTACATCCGTGAATGGAATGGGTTGGATTGGGTACAATGGCTTGTCCGTTTGGGCGAAGCCCGAAGCCAACAAAAAAACGCTAAGAAAAATGGTATAAAAATGCCTCATTGTTGGAGTTTTATTTTGAATGAAAATTATGCTTTTGAGGCCAAATGTAGGGGCTTGGATTTGAATTTGGGCTAGAAATTCACCTGTGGTCAGGTACCTGTTTTGGGAACTATCGCCAAAAATTTAAGATTAAGGATTTAGCCGCTATCTTCGCAGCCTAAATTTTAAAATGTTTTTACGGCATTCTAGTCGCCACTTTTTACTTGAAATTAAATGGATAAATCGAAGAAATACTGCGTCACCTCCGCCCTACCCTATGCCAATGGAGCGCTCCACCTTGGACACCTTGCAGGCGCTTATTTGCCTGCCGACATTTACGTCCGCTACTTGCGTGGTCTTGGTGCTGATGTAATTTTTATCTGTGGCTCTGACGAGCACGGGGCAGCCATTACCATTCGGGCAAAGAAAGATGGCATCAGCCCGAGGGAAATCATCGACAAATACCATGCGCTCAATAAAGCCACCTTTGAGCAACTGGGCATCAGCTTCGACCACTACGACCGGACGAGTGCCCCACTCCATCACGAAACGGCACAGGCTTTTTTCAAAAAACTGATTGACAAAGGTGGCGAGTTGGAGGAGCGCCTTTCGGAGCAATATTTTGACGAAGAATACCAGCAATTCCTCGCCGACCGATACATCATGGGCGAGTGCCCAAACTGCGCCAATCCAGAAGCATACGGGGACCAATGCGAGCGCTGTGGCACGACGCTTTCGCCATTGGAATTGAAAAATCCGAAGTCCATGCTGAGCGGCGCAACGCCGATTTTAAAAGAAACCTCCCACTGGTACTTCCGCCTCGACAAACATGGCGACTGGCTACGGGAATGGATAAAAACGGGCGTCCTTGACGGCCAACAGCACCATGACCCCAAAGCTTGGAAAAACCACGTTGTCGGCCAGTGCCTCTCTTGGTTGGATGATGGCGATGGCCTGCAACCCCGCTCCATTACCCGTGACCTCGACTGGGGAATCCCTGTGCCTATGCCAGGCGCCGAGGGGAAAGTGCTTTACGTCTGGTTCGATGCGCCAATTGGCTATATCTCCAGCACCAAACAGTGGGCCGCTGACAACGGCAAAAACTGGGAAGACTACTGGAAAGGCGACCCCGACAAGCTCCAACTCGTCCATTTCATCGGGAAAGACAACATCGTTTTCCACTGTATCGTATTCCCTGCGATGCTCAAAGCACATGGCGACTATGCGCTCCCCGTGAACGTGCCTGCCAACCAGTTCCTCAATTTTGAAGGACGAAAGTTCAGCAAGAGCAAGGGTTGGGGCATAGAGCAGCACGAGTATTTGGAGGAATTTGCCGACTTCCCAAACAAGGAAGACGCCCTGCGCTGGGCACTCATTCGCAACTTACCAGAGAACAAGGACGCCGATTTCAAATGGGATGAATTCGTGGATTTTTATGACAAGGACTTAGCGGATAAGCTGGGGAATTTTATCAATCGGGTGATTACACTCACGAATAGTTATTACGGAGGAATTGCAACAGCATCTTCGGCAACAGTTCCCGACAATATCAAGGGATTAGTTGAATCGCTTTGCGAAGATATCGAAGCATACAACCTCAAAGCCGCCGCCAGCACACTCGTCGAAATCGCCTCTTGGGGTAACCAGTACCTGCAAGACACCGCACCCTGGGCCATTCGCAAGACGGACCCTGACTCACCCGTGATTGCGCTGTGCATTTCAACAAGTTTGCAATTGGTAAATCTACTGGCGGTGCTTTGCGAGCCGTTTATTCCATTTACTTCATTGAAAATCAGGAACTTACTCAATCTGCCTGCTGTGAAAACAGGCGAATTGGGCGAAGTAATTGCGAAGCTAAAAAATGGCGAAGCCCTACTCCCCGCTGGCCATCAAGTTGGCCAACCCGAAATCTTATTCGCCAAAATCAACGACCGAAACGACAAGAGCCGCCTCGAAATCATCGAGCGACAAAAGGCAAAACTGGAGGCAATCCTTGCCGCTGAACAGCAATCCAACCCCGAAGGGGCTGGCAATTCAACAATTCAACAATACAGCCCCATGAAAGACGAAATCCAATACGACGACTTTGCCAAAATGGACATCCGCACGGCTACCATCACCGCCGCCGAGCGCATTCCGAAGGCAGACAAACTGCTCAAGCTTACCGTTGACCTCGGCTTCGAGCAGCGCACGGTGGCATCCGGCATTGCGGAGCAATTCACACCGGAGGAAGTAGTGGGCAAGCAGGTCCTACTTTTGGCCAACCTTGCGCCAAGGAAAATCCGTGGCGTGGAGTCGCAGGGCATGATTCTGATGGCGGAAGATGGGGAGGGGAAATTGAGCTTTGTGCAGGCTGGCGAGGCTTTCGGGCCGGGGCTTGGGGTGAAATAGTTTGGTAGGAATACTTTCAAAAACAAACATCGAATGAACAACAAAACACGGTTCACCCTCCTTGCCATCACGACCGTCGCCACCCTCGCCATCGGCTACAACATGTACACCCTCTGGCAAGCGGAAACCCTTTGGGGTCATCGCCCGCTGTTTTTCTTCGCAATGGCATGGGCGAGCATCGTGCTGCTGTTCTGGAAACGCTACACCCGCCATCCCAAGGGCCTCCGCTGGCTCGGCCTCTCCACGCTCAGCGGGGTGTTACTGGCACTCAGTTTCCCGCCCTTCCCCACCACCATCTTGCTCTTCATCGCTTGGGTCCCGCTCCTCATCGTCGAGTACGAAGTAGCCAAAGAACGGGAAACCGACAACCCCCAATCCCAAGGGGACAAGTCGTCAATCGTAAATCGTAAATCGTCAATCTTACCATACGCCTACCACACCTTCGTCCTCTGGAACATTCTCGTCACTTGGTGGGTCGGCAACACCGCATTCATCGCAGGCATTGTCGCCATTTGGCTGAACTCGTGGTTCATGTTCGTGCCGTTCATCTTTTTCCATTGGACTAAAAAATTCTTGCCCAAAACGGGTTACCTACCCTTCCTAGTCTATTGGATTTCGTTCGAGTATTTACACCTAAATTGGGAGATTTCGTGGTCATGGCTCACGCTCGGCAATGCCTTTGCGGAGTTCCCCCAAGCTGTTCAGTGGTACGAGTACACGGGCGTTTTTGGTGGAACGCTTTGGGTATTGGCTGCGAATGTGCTCACATTCAAGTTGCTGGAAAAATGCAATTTCCAAATTTCACCCAAACTTGTCTGGACACAACATCGCTGGCCTTTGCTCCAAATCAAACTGCTAGTTTTGGTGCCAATAGCCGTTTCACTGGTTTGGTATTTCAACCAAAAAGAATCGGGGCGAGACGAGGAAGTGGTAGTGGTGCAGCCCAATTTTGAGCCACACTACGAGAAATTCCGGATACCAAAACAGGAACAGTTGAAGACCTTCCTGCGCCTTTCCGAAGAAGCTATCACGGAGAACACTCAATACCTAGTATGGCCAGAAACCAGCTTTGGTGCTGGGGAAAAGGACGCTCTTGATGCTAATCCCACCATTCGATACATCAAAACTTTTTTGGAAAAACACCCTAAAGTGAAATTGGTCGCTGGCGTGGACGCTTACAAAGTCTTCAAGGATGGTGAGCCGCATACCAATCATACCCGTCGGGAAGAACGGGGCAATGAGATCTTTTTCTGGGAAGCCTACAACGCCGCCATCCAACTGCAAGCCGGGGCAGACAGCATCCCGTTTTACATCAAATCCAAACTAGTGCCTGGCGCCGAGATTTTACCCTACCACAAATATTTGTTTTTCCTAAAGCCCATCGTGGATAAACTGGACGGCTCAGTGGAAGGGCTTGGCAACCAGCCTCAAAGGGAAGCATTCCCCAGTGAAAGCGGCAAGGTGGCTCCCTCTATTTGTTACGAAAGCGTCTTTGGCGACTACAACTGCGGCTACATCAGGGCGGGCGCAGAGGCCACTTTCATCATGACCAATGACGGCTGGTGGGACAATACCGCTGGCCACAAACAGCACCTCGCCTTTGCACGGCTTCGGGCCATCGAGACCCGCCGGAGCATCGCCCGCTCAGCAAATACGGGCATCTCCTGCTTCATCAACCAGCGAGGCGATGTGCAACAGCCAACCAAATATGGGGAGGAAGCTGCCATTCGGCAAAACGTCAAGTTCAACCGGGGCATCACGTTTTATGTAAAATGGGGCGACCTGATTGCCCGTATTGGCCTGTTTGCTACCTTGATTTTGTTGGCAAATTTGTTGGCGAAAAACATCATGAGTCGGCTAGGTAAATCATCGGCCTAAAACGGCAGCGGCAAGGTTTAGAACCTTGCCGCTGTATATCCACTTTTCACCTTATTGATTCAATCACTCCTCATTTTTCAGGTAGTACATCTCCTCCGCAGGCTTTAGCGCCCGCTTCATCCAAAGCGGACGGCGCAGCCCATCCGGCCCCGGTGCTGGCCTCGCCATTTTGAGCCAGCGGCGATACACCTCCATTGACTTATTAGTGTCCACGAAAATATCGCCGTACTGGTCGCCGGGCTGTATGTTTTCGATGCGCACCTTCTGGTGCCAGCAGTGCATTCCTGAAATTGGGTCCGGATGGACTGGGAACGTGATGTTCTGATGAACCCCTCCATCGCTCCAAAAGATACGGGCAGAGTCTTTATCTCCTGACTTAAACGGGGATATCCCTGCCAATTGCTTCATCTTCCAGCCGCCCTTTCCATTGTCTTCGATGCTAACTGTGGCGGTCGCCCAACGGTTGCCATTGGGGTCGTTCGGCCGGCGCCAGCGACCAAGGTGGTGCGAGCAGGCAACGATGCCGGGTTTCATGCCCTCCGTCACCCAAACCTTGTCCACAAAGTAACCGATTTCGGTATTGATGCGGAGCAAATCCCCTGTTTTTACCCCAAACTTGGCTGCATCGGATGGGTGCATCCAAAGCGGGTTGCGGTTTGCGATTTCATAGAGCCATTTGGCATTTCCACTTCGGGAGTGGATGAGCGTTGGGAGGCGGAAAGTCGGCACGAGTGGGAAGTCTCCCTTCGAGCGGTCCATTTCGTCCTCATGGATATGGCTTTTAACGTACTGAGGTATGGCATACTCCGGCCATTTCCAGTCAATCATCGTCTGGCTAAAAAATTCGTTTTTGCCGCTCGGCGTCGGGAAGCCTTCGACGGCTTTTCCCTCGTGCATAATGCCTACGGTTTTGCCTTTTTTCAAAACACGGCCATCGGTAGCGACTTCTGTGCCGTCCAATTCCTTCGTGTTGAGTGGGCGCTTGTTTACTTCGTAAACACTTTCCTCCACCACGTAGGCGCCGTATTTTCGCATATAATCCAAGGCCGACAATCCTTCCTTTGCAGCTGTTTCGGGCAGCCCTTTTGTTTCCTCAAAAATATAGCGGTAGTACTCATCCACAGTGATGCACTCACCGGGGCGGTACGGCGACTCGAAATGTTTGCGGATACCGAGCGACCCATCGGGGTCCACCCGCCACGAGAGTTGAATCCAAAACTCGTCTTCCTCCCATACTTCGCCGGGGTTTACTTCGTAAGTAAATTGGAAATCTTTTCCGTCCCTCCTCGCTTTTTCTCTCAAAACAGGTTGCCGGAAGGCAATCCAAACACCGCTGTGCGTCTCATAACTGTTGAGGTCATGGCGCTCGCTGGCCAAGCCCATCGGCAGCACGTAGTCAGCGAAATAGGCGGTCTCACTCCAAACCGGCGTGAGGGCGGCATGGAGGCCAAAGCATTTTTCGTCCTTGAAGGCATCCATCCAAACAAAGCCGTCCGGGTAGGTCCAAACGGGATTGAAGACCCGACTGAAATACACATCCATGAAGCCTCGGCCTTCTTTGAGGAAGTGCGGCAGCAGGAAGCTCATTTCAAAATAAGCAAGCGGGTATTCCTTGGGGAAATGGAGCTCGTTCCAGAATTTCTGTGCTGGTGGTGTGTCAAAAAAGTGTGGGTGAAACTTGTTCCAAGTGTTCGGCGAAGTACCGCCTACCGTTCCCACCGAACCGGTCAGTACATTGATGAAATGCAAGGTACGGGCCACCGCCCAGCCACCGAGGTTACCACTGCCAGCGCTCCGCCAGTTGTGGGTGGAAAGCCGGGTGCCTGCCTCGCCGATGATGCGGGCGACTTCGAGCGTTTGGGCGACTTTGATGCCACATTCTTTTTCCGCAAATTCTGGCGTGTACTCGGCGTAAACATCAACTAATGTGTCTATGAACGCCTCGAAGTTCTGCGGCTTGGTTGAATGCTCAGATTTCATGTAGGCATCCCAGTTCGTCCACTGCTCCAGGTAGGCACGGTTGTACCAGCCATTTTGGAGCAAAATACGGGCGACGGCCAGTAGCCAGGCAGCTTCCGTTCCGGGGAAAATGGGTAGCCATTCATCGGCCATACTGGCAGTGTTGCTCAGTCGTGGGTCAAGCACAATGAGCTTTGCGCCCTTCATCTTTGCCTCCATGATTCGCTGGGCATGCGGGTTGAAATAGTGCCCCGATTCTAAGTGTGCCGAGATGAGTAAAATGGCCTTGGCGTTTGCGTGGTCTGGC
>JAHEAS010000174.1:0-4946 GCA_024642645.1 Saprospirales bacterium
GGTGGCTGGCTCACGGATATTGGAAAGCTCCAAATCTGCCTCGAACATCATCGCCGACGTTTTTATTGCTAAAAAAGCATGGATTGATGCTAACCCTAAACGCCTCCAGCAACTCTACGAAGGTTGGATGAAAGGTGCTGCCGAAATAAATTCTGACCCTGCTGCCAAGCAAAAGGCAGCCAAGATTCTTTCTGAAAATTTTGAGGGCATCAGCCAGGAATGGGCAGTGAAAGCCATTGACAACGTGCGCCTCTGTACCCACGGCGACAACCAAAATTTCTTTGGTCAAAACCCGGATTTCAAGGGTGTGACTGGAGACAAACTTTATGGACGGATGTCGCAGGTTTACACTGACCTCGGCTACATCACAGGCCGTACACCTACCTGGAGAGAAATTGCCAACTCGACCGCCGTTCGTGCCACCAACCTCACTGGCCCAACGAATGCTGCGGAAGGCCAGAAAACATTTACGGAAGTAACCAAAAAAGAAGGCGCCGAAAAAGAGACCATCGCCACCAAACGGGTGAGCATCAATTTCCGCAGCGGTGAATACAGATTGGACGAAAACGCCAAATACATCATTGACAAGGAGTTTGTGGAGATAGCGAAAGCGTTTGCCAATGCACGAATCCGTATCGAAGGAAACACCGACGATGTGGGGGCAAAAGCAGCCAACGTAGCCCTTTCGCAGAAGCGGGCCGAGGCCGTCAGGGACTACCTAGTAAGCGAACACTCGATGCCCCGCAACCGTTTCATCGTCATCGGTAACGGCCCAGACAACCCCGTAGCTCCGAACACCTCAGAAGATGGTAAGGCGAAAAACCGTCGAACGGATTTTGAGCTTGTCAGAGAATAATACCCTAGTGACAGCTCAATTTATTGGGCGACCACAAAGACAAACAGCTAATAATCATGAAAAAATTATTGTTGCCCACCCTGTTGTTTGCCGCCTTGCTTTTTGGCTGCAAAGACGACCAGCATAACAACCAAGGAGGCCAAACCACCGAAACGATAACCGGAGCCATTGACCCCGCCACCATCTTATTTGTCTGTGAAACAGCGGAAGCGCCAAACGAGCAAGCCGATGCACCTCACCATGAGGTATATCTCCAATTGGGAAACAGCAAAGTGAAAGTGGCTGATATCCTCAATTGTGAAATCCTTGGAAAGGATGCTTACGAGCAAAACCAAATTCCTGCTAAAGCTATCGCAGCCGTGGGAGGTTGGTGGGCAGGTGGAGGTGATTACATCTACGTCATTGAGGAAGGTGGAAACTACGTGGTGAAAAAAGGAGCCATTTTCGAAGAGAGCGAAAACAACGATTTTGGCTACACAACCATTATGACCTTTAGCAAAACTGGCGAAGAGGTTTATTGAAAAGCATGAGCTACGAAGGTAGGAGGTAGGGCAACCCTACCTCCTGCCTTTAATCTTTTTCCCAAAACCGCAATGTCCTCCGTATTTTCTCTTTCCTTGCCTGTTTCTTCTTCGCCTTTTCCTTCTGTTTCAAATCACGGTTGCTGTAAAAAACATAACGAGCAGACAAGCCAGTTTGCATGTAAAAAGTGCGCTCACCACCCACTAGGTTTAGGGCAGGCTTGTAGTCGTAGCTGAGGTTTAACCGACCAAGCGTCAGTTCCAGTCCACCGATAACCGTAATGCCGAATGGGTCTTTGAAGCCATCTGGGTTTTCAAAGGTGGCAGGTTGGTTGTTCCAGCCTTTGTGAAGGCCTCCTCCAAAATAGAAGTTAAGCCCATTCAACAGCACAGGATAGTGTTGGGCTGCAAGTCCTGTTACTGTAAATTCTTTTCGTTGAAAACTCTGTTGCAAAATGCCTTCAACAGTTGTGTGTTCGAGAACCCGCTGTTTAAGGGTAAGGCCCCATTCGGTGCCAAGGCGGATGCCACCTGCCGTGACATAGGACTGGGCAGAGAGCAACACAGTGGTGCAAAGGAAAAAGAAGGACAGAAACAGATTCTTCATGGTGTTCAATATTAGATGCTTGAGTTGTAAACGGCCCTGGATGTCCCGTTATTACCCGAAGGTAAAACTGCCCAGTTAATCTGCCGTTAATTTTCTTGGGGGAGCCCCTTCTAAACTTTCGCAATGGCTCAAAAAACAATTTGCTAATTTGCCGCCTTTCTCAAAAAGCAAACTTTGCAAAGACTTCAACTCCTTTTTCGGTTCCTGAAATTTTACCTGCGGGCAAAAACAAGGTACAACGTCCACTCGCCATTCGTGTTCGACTTTACGGAATCTGTGCTGGAAGATGACCGTTGGTACTATGCTTTTTCAGAAGTGGAGGGCCTCCGTCGGTTTTTGCGCAGCGACAAGACCAAAATTACGGTCAAGGACTTTGGCGCAGGCTCGCAAGTGACGCCTAGTAAAGAGCGGAGCCTTGGTAGCCTTGCCCGTTACTCTGCCAACAGCCCCATGGGGTGTCAGTATTTGTTCAGAATAGTGGCAAAATACAAACCGACTACGATGCTCGAATTGGGCACATCCCTTGGAATCAGCACTGCCTACCAAGCCGCAGCCTCACTCAACGCTCATTTTATGACCATCGAAGGCTGCCCCAATGTGGCCAAGTATGCCCGAAAGAACCTCGATATTTTGAAGTTGAAAAATGTAGAGCTTATTCAAGGACAATTCGATGAAAGGTTGCCAATGGCACTGAAAGCCCTTGGTCGCCTCGATTATGTTTTCGTGGACGGCAACCACCGCAAGGAGCCAACGCTGAAATATTTCGAACAATGCCTCAACCATGCGCACGAGGGCAGCTTGTTCATTTTCGACGACATCCACTGGTCGAGCGGGATGGAGGAGGCTTGGACGGCCATCCAACAGCACCCGAAAGTGACGCTGACGGTTGACTTGTTCTTTTTCGGGGTTGTTTTTTTCAGAAAGGAAAACCAGGCAAAAGAGCATTTTCAGCTCGTTCCATGGATTTGGAAACCTTGGCGGATAGGTTTCTTGGATTTGTTTCACAAATAAATATTTGGGGTATGAATACCGAAACTAAGCTTTCTGTACGTGAGATTGGTAGCGGCGATATTGATGCCATCACCAACTACTGGCTCAGCGCCGATGCAGACTATTTGCGAGGCATGGGGGCTGAAAAAACAAAATTGCCCAGCCGGGAGCAGTGGCATCAGATGCTTTCAGCGCAACTTGCACAGGGCTATCCAGAGAAACAGGCCTACGCCATCATTTGGGAACTGGAAGGTCAGGCTATCGGGCATTCCAATGTCAATAAAATCGTGTTTGGGGAGGAGGCTTACATGCACCTGCACATTTGGCAACCAGCACACCGGAAGGGTGGTCTCGGACTTGCTTTTTTAGAAATGACGATTCCACTTTTTTTCAAAAACATGCAGTTAAAACGGTTGTACTGCGAACCCTATGCCCACAATCATGCTCCAAACCGCATTTTGCCCAAGCTCGGTTTTTCCCTCCTAAAAAACTATGTGACCACGCCGGGTTGGATTAATTTTGAGCAGGAAGTGAATTTGTGGGTACTGGAAAAATAGGTCAACCACCTTGCACAGACGTTTAATCCCTTAAACCTTTGTAATTATTTCTTGTTCAAAGCATTCCATTTAGAGAAGTTCTGGCCACCTTTGTGCTATCGCTGAGGAGTCGGAATTTTTTCCGAACAAGGAATTCCAGCCGTCTTGCCATCAAAATTTAAGGTATAAACGGTAGGCTTTTCGATAAAACACTATGGGAAATTATGGTAATTCTTTGGTTTTTTCTGGCCCACTGGTTCATTTGCCTTTTCTTCCAGACCTTCTTCCACCACCGCTACGCCTCGCACAAGATGTTCACCATGAAAAAGCCGTGGGAGCGTTTTTTTCACCTGACTACTTACTTGGCACAAGGCTCGTCGTACCTGACGCCCAGCGCCTACGCCATCATGCACCGGATGCACCACGCTTTTTCCGACACGGAAAAAGACCCCCATTCCCCCAATTTCTTCAAAGATGTATTTGGGATGATGATGCACACCAAACGTATCTTTCACGGTTTGGCGAACAAAACCATTGATGTTTCACCGAAATTCCTTGGCAACTATCCAACTTGGGACTGGCTGGACAGGTTCGGTTACGGCTGGACGTCACGTATTTTCTGGATGGTGGGCTATACGGTTTTTTATGCCTTCTTCGCCACCGAGTGGTGGATGTACCTGCTCTTGCCCATCCATTTCATGATGGGCCCAGTACATGGCGCCATCGTCAACTGGTGTGGCCACAAGTACGGTTACCAGAACTACAACAATGACGACCACTCAAAAAATACAACGCCATTCGACTTTTTCATGCTAGGCGAATTGTTTCAAAACAACCACCACAAGCACCCGAACAGCCCCAATTTTGCGCAGAAATGGTGGGAGATTGACCCGGTTTATCCAATAATCAAAGTGATGCACTGGGTTGGGATAATCAAGCTGCGACGGGCTTGAATGGTATGGAGGTATAAGGTTTGAAGGTATGTTGTGTACAAAAAGGAAGGCTATCGGCTATTTAATTTTGAAAAATAGCCAATAGCCTTCTTCTTTTTTTGCTTGAGTTCGAGCGCATATTCTCCAGAAGGAATGAGCGATAGCGGTATCTCGTACTGCAATTGATTGGTCACGGGTTGAATTTCCCCGTGGTAAACAACCACCTTTTTTTTGTTCAAAATATGGACTTCGATTAAGTCGAGTTTAGCCATGGAAAGGCTTAATCTCAGGGTATCATTTGTGGTTTCTTGGCCGAAAATGGCAATTCCTTGTTGTTTTTTTGAACCCCTGCCTACAAACTCCAAGCACTGTGTTGAGTCACAGGGCAGCATGGCTGTGCCGCAAAAATCAAGGAAAAACCCGCCAGCCGTATTGCTGTAATTTTGGACGGCCAAAGCATACCGTTCGCCCGGTTTGCACTCCAAGGCTGCCAGAAAATTATTG
>JAHEAS010000174.1:4956-7089 GCA_024642645.1 Saprospirales bacterium
CGCCGCTGGTGCATCCCTCCCTTTCAATAGTGTTCGATTTTGGCTCTTTTAGACTCAATCCCGTTGGCCCAATACATGGGCCACTAGTGGCAAGACTGCCAAGATTCAACCCAGCCATCATGCACCTGACCAATTCCATTCTCGCACAATTCTTATTTGGGTGGAGTTTGTAGATGGCAAAATCAAGGTCTTCCCCAGTATTTTCGGGAGAAAGAACAAAGGTCAAGCTCCCTGCTTTTGCAATTTCCCACTTTACCCAAGTTGTAGGATAACCTTCTATCAAGCAGGTCTCTGAAATCTCTACATCCAGTTCCAATCCACTTGCTTTGTCCCGATTGAATTCAAATTTCAGGCTCTCCTTGCTGCATATTTTCAAGGCGTTTTCGCAGTTCGAGTAATTTTGGCAAAAAACCGCACCGACAAAAAACAAGCCTGCCAAACTGAGTATTGATTTACTGGGTTTCATATCAAAAAATTTGGGTTTGAAATAACGTATAAGCCCCAATCCAAACCTCCAAACCTCATACCTCCAAACCTCAATTTCCTTCATCCATGTCGCTGTCGCAGTGGTAATGACCCCTGCCTCTTCCGCCCGGCTTTTGCATTCCGCCTCCCTCCTTTTTTACTGCCAATGACTTCTGAATCAACCGGTTGCGCTCGGCGTCCACTTCGGCTTGCAGCGCCTCATCCACTTTTCTGTCAAAAAACTTGATGCCGTCCACAAAGGTCATTTCGGCTTTGGCGTAAACGGAAAGCGGGTTGTCGTTCCACACCACCACATCGGCGTCTTTGCCAACTTTTAGGCTACCCGTTTGGTCGTCAATGTGCAGCAATTTGGCGGGGTTCAGCGTCACGAACTTCAACGCATCCTCCTCTTTTACACCGCCAAAACGCACTGCCTTGCCAGCTTCTTGGTTCAGGCGACGGGCCATTTCCGCATCGTCGGAATTGAAGGCGACGGTGACACCCTGCTCGTGCATGATGGCGCCGTTGTGCGGGATGGCCTCCCAAACCTCGTACTTGTAAGCCCACCAATCGGCAAAGCTGCTGCCGCCGATGCCACGAGCAGCCATCTTGTCGGCCACTTTGTAGCCTTCGAGGATGTGCGTGAAAGTATTCACCTTGAAGCCCATCCGGTCGCCGAGCTTCATCAGCATGTTGATTTCGCTCTGGCGGTAGCTATGGCAGGTGATGAATCGCTTATTTTCCAAAATCTCCTGCAAGGCATCCAACTCTAGGTCACGGCGGTAGGGCTTGCCCGATTTTTTCAGCGCAGCGTATTTTTTTGCTTCGGTAAAATAATCCTCGTACACCTGCTCAACGCCCATGCGGGTTTGGGGGAAACGGTCACCGGAATTCGACCAGTTGCTCTGCTTCACGTTTTCGCCCAACGCAAACTTTATGAAGGGCTTGGCGTCTTCGTTCTTCATTTCCTCTGGCGAAAAGCCCCATCGCAGCTTGATGATGGCGCTCTGCCCACCGATGGGATTGGCAGAGCCGTGCAATAGTTGAGAGCAAGTGACGCCGCCAGCGAGCTGTCGGTAGATGTCAATGTCCTCCGAGTCCACCACATCGCCGATGCGCACCTCGGCACTGCTGGCCTGTGTGCCCTCGTTCACACCACGGCTGATGGCGATATGAGAATGTTCGTCAATGATGCCCGGGGTAATGTGTTTGCCCGTGGCGTCCACTTCAATTGCCCCGGATTGGCTCAGTTTTTTTCCAATTTTCGTGATTTTCCCATTGGTAATGAGCACGTCTGTGTTTTGCAAAATGCCGTCCTTTTCGCAGGTCCAAACGGTGGCATTTTTGAGCAAATAAGTGACCGCTTTGGGCCGTTCCGTCCAGCCAAATGCTGTGAATGGGTAAGTCACTTTGCCCAATTCCCCAGCAGGAGCGGGCTTCTTCTCGTCCTTTTTTACCTTGGAAGAATCCGCTTCAACATCTCCTGTTCGAGTGGCGCTCCAGTTGACCCAATTGCCTCCTCCCTCTTGGCCGGTTCCACCCATTTTTCCTTCGCCGAGCGTGCCATTGAGGCGGGTCATTTGCTCCAGACCTTTTGGTTTGAAGGCAAGTGTGATACGGTCGCCATTTATTTTTGAACTGACTTTGGTCTTGGTCGAGTCGTCCACT
>JAHEAS010000175.1 GCA_024642645.1 Saprospirales bacterium
CACGCTGCACGAGGCGGGCCGAGTGCGGCTACAGGTTTTTAGCGCCTTCGGCAACAAGCTGGTCGAGTCCGACCTTGGCTTTTTGCCTGCTGGCGAGCAGCAAACTACGTGGACAAAAAAAGCAGATACCGCAAGCGGCATCTGCTTTTTTAAATTGATTTTTGAGAATGGAAATCAGGCGGGTTCAATCGTTGAGAAAGCATTGATGTTGCCTGACTAGTATGTTTGGAGTGTAGATTCAAAAGTTGCAAAGTGCTCAAAGACAAGTGGTTGTGACCATTTTAAACAACCTTCAAACTTGCTAATTAACCCAAGTTGCGAATGCTGGTTGATAATGGCTGATATTTGGCACCTTTTGGGCAAAATCAACCCTTATCAACCTCAATAAACTTCATCAACCAATCAATTATTTCAGCTCAAAATCATCCGACCCAGCGAAGAAACCTTTGTTGTAAATCTCCACTTTGTATTTGCCGCTTTGGAACGGCATGTTGGGATTCCAGATAAAACAGAGCTGTGTCTCGTCGTTGGCATATTCGTATTCTTGTACCTGTGTGAAGCGCACCTCTTGGCCGTTTTTGTCCGCCGTTGTACCGCTGCCGAGGTCGTCAATGGCCAGTGTCTCGCCCTTGGGGCTGATGACCCGGATGTAGAACTTCTCCTTACCGGGTTGCACCACGTCATTGGCGATGGTGGTGAAGCAGATTTTGAGCTGGTCCACCCGCTTGGCCGATTCCTTTTCGGAGGTTTTGCCGCTCTTTCGAACTTTCATCCCCGTTACTTTGATGTCCTTCACCTTGATGACGGAACCTGCTGTCACCGACTTTGTAAGTTCTTCCCGCTCACTAACGAGTTGGGCTTTTGCGGTGCTAAGTGTCTCATTTTCAGCTAGTTTGCTTTGCAAGGTATAGCTCAGGCTGTCCTTGTCGGCTCTCAACATAAGGTTGTCCTGCGTGAGTTGTTCCTGCTCAGACCTGAGCTGCTCCACTTGGGCGATGTACTCGGCAACCTTGGCCTTGAGCCCGGAAATTTCCCGGCGGGCAGCGTCTAGTTGTTTCTTGTCCCGCAGCAGCAGGCTAATTTTGTTCTTGTTGGCCTCAAACTCTGATTTTTGCTGGTCAATCAAGGCGTTGATTTGCTCATTGTCGCCTTTGAGCGCATCCAACTCGGCAATGGCTTGGTTGTACTGCCCTTCGAGTTCGGCCTTCAGTTTCTCGGCTTCTTCGAGTTCGGCTACTTTTTGCTCCAACTGGCGGGTCGTGCTCATGCTTTCGTAGGTGAGCCATGCAGCTGCACTAAGCAGCAGTAGCCCTGCTACGATGGCAATGGGCAACCATGGGTTGGATTTTTTCTTTGATAATGGTTGCGGAGCAACTGGTGGAGTGGGCGGTGTTGTTGGGTTTGGGCCTTGTTGGCCGGGCTGATTTGATGGATTCACTGGTACCATTTTATTTGTTTTTTGTTTGTTCCAAAATCGTTTTTGAGAAAAAACCATCGCAATGATTTCGAAATGATAAGGTGCTTGCAGAAAAAAATGTTCGTGAATATGGCTTTTACAAGCACTTTCAATTTTAACCAAAAAAGAATTGGCGCCATTGTAAACACTTGAAAAACAGCGTTTTGTAAAAAATAGACTGTAATTGATTTAGCATTATTTTTATTTAAAAACAACTACGTCACCCGCAGCCAGTACCCCTCGTTTAGCTCCAAACTTTCCTTACCTTTGCCGACCCGATAAGCGGGATTTTATTCGAAAACAAAAGACAACACCATGTTCACCATTCACCCATACCTCAAGTTTGCGCTCATTGCTGTGTTCACCATCGGCGGTATCGTCATGATGGCTACCCTGCCCTGGGGCTACGGCTTACCTATACTCATCATTGGCTTGGTTTTGCTGGCTTCCTACATCTTGTTGGGCACTATCCAGCACACCGCCAAGGTCATGCAAACTGACCAGAATTACCTCGAAGCCGAGAAATGGCTTAACATGACCCTCAACCCGAAATGGCTCTACGTTACCAACCGGGCCTATTTTTATATGATGAAGGGCACCATCGCCCAGGGTCTTGGCCGCACCGACGAGGCAGAGACTTGGCTCACCAAAGCACAAACTATCAACCTGCCCACAGACAATGAAAAAGCTGCTGTACAGCTGCAACTCGCCGGCATTGCCATTCAGCGCAAGAAGCTCAATGTGGCTAAAAATTACATGCGAAACCTGAAGGAACTCAATGTCACCGAACCAACGCTGCGAGACCAAATCAAGCAGTTTGACAAGGCAATGGCCCAGCAGGGTCAGATGAAAATGGCGCAGCAAAGTGGCATGATACAGAAGGGCGGCGTGCCGTTGAACCCTCGCTCAAAGCGTCGCAGGCCGTCAGGGAGATAAGTTTCCAGTTCGTCAGTTGGCAGTGGGCAGTCAGGGGCTGCTTCCACAGACTGCCCACTGCCAACTAACTTATCGAAGCGCATCATATACCACCTGGTGCACCCGTGGCCGGATATTCAAATTGGAAATGCCGTTGTGCGAGCGGTCGGGATAGACCCGGTTGCTGAAGAAAATCACCATCAAATTATGGGTTGGGTCGGCCCAAAAAAACGTGCCCGTGTAGCCGGAATGACCGAAACTCTCCGGGCTGGCAGATTGCGCCACATAACTTTTCTGAGCATCGTATTCAATCAGTGGCTTATCGAAGCCGAGACCACGGCGGTTGCCCGCTGGGCAATACTGGCAGCGGGTAAACTCCCGCACCCCATCCTCGCTGATGAACCGCTCACCGCCGTACTCTCCACCATTCAGGTACATCTGCACCAGCTTTGCCAAATCGCCCGCAGTACCAAACAGCCCTGCATGACCAGACACCCCGCCCAGCATCGCCGCTGTCTCGTCGTGTACCGTGCCTTGGATTTGTTTTTTTCGGAAAAAAGTGTCCCGCTCCGTCGGCACAATACGCTCGATGGAATAGCGCCCCAGTGGGTTATAGGTCAGGGTAAATGCCCCGAGCGGGCGGTAAAAAGTCTCCTTCAGGTATGGTTCCAGTGATTCGCCAGTCAGTTTTTCTACCACTTTTGGATAGAGGATGAACGAGAGGTCAGAGTAAACATAACCAGGTTTTTGGCTAAGCGGTAGGTCACGTATTCCCTTGTAAATCTGTCGTTTATAATTTTTGAACAAGAACAAACTGTCGGTAATATAGATGGGGTAGCGACGGGAATAGTGTTCACGGAAGCTGCGTCTTTTCCAGCCGCCATTTTCATTTTTTGCTTGGCTCCAAAAGACAATGCTCGGTTTCAGCCGGCCGTTGTGGGCAAGGAACTGGCGGTAGGTTACGTCGGCCTTGTCCGATTTTTTGAAAAAAGGCAGGTACTTTTTTAGCGGAGCGTCCAAATCGAATTTGCCCTCGCCGTATAGCCTCATTAAGGCAGGCAAGGTGCTGGTCACTTTGGTCACAGAGGCGAAGTCGTAGAGGTCGTCGGGGCGGACTCGCTGAAGACTGTCGTAAGTTTCAAAGCCGTAAGTTTGGTGGAAAACGACCATGCCATCTTTCGCCACCAGTACCTGTGCGCCAGGGAACGCCTGCGCCCGGATACCCTCTTCGACGATGGCCCGGATACTGTCTGCCATTAACTGTCCGTCCAGGCCGACGAGGGAAGGTGGACAGTAGCCGAGGCGAGTGTGCGAAGTGGGTAGTCCATTTAAGGTGCAGCCGCCAAAAATAGCCTGCGCTGCGAGTGACTGGCTGAGACTGTCAGCACTGGGCATAACGACCAAGGCACTGGCAAGTTTCTGTAGCGGCAAATCGTTGAATATCAAAGTATTGCCGAAAAGTACGATTACCAAGCTTCCTTTTTTTGCCATATACTTTGACCGCTGTTCCAACGCCAGAAGTACTGGGCTGTTGGGTTGCAGGCTATCGGCGTTGATGCCCACCACCACGATGTCTTTTTCGTCGTAAAATTTGCGTTGTGGGGATGTCGGGCGGTACTTGTTCAGGGTTTCTTCAAAAACGCTTTGTTGGCCAAGGCCAACGGACCACCAGGAAAAAACATGGCCGTCCAATTTTTTCAAAGGCAAAAGTTCGTCCTCATTGCGGAGCAAAACGATGGACTGCCGAGTTGCCTCCCAAGCGTCGGCTTCGGCATTTTTTGAAGAAAATACCCGCTGGTCGGGTGCTGGCTGGCTAACAAGTCTGTCCGTTGCGCAGCAAAAAATCAAAAAGCAAAGGAGGTATGGTCGTTTCATCGTTACAAATGTCCTAATTTTGGCACCCGCTACCAACTTTTAGGGGTGTTGGTGCGTCTTAATTTGGAATATGAGGAATGGGGAAATCAAAAATTCACTTGAGTAATTGGGAATTGGGATGACAAGAAGTTGTGGAAAATTACCAAAATGCTCGCTTAGCCCCTGAAACAGAACCATGAAAATTATGAAATTGAAAATCTCCGGCTTGTTTTTTCTGAGTCTGCTTTTTGGCGTAACGCTCAATGCACAGCGGGTGGTGCAAGACTCCAATCTCGTGCAGTTCTCTGGCATGGTGCTCGACGGCACTACTGCTGAACTGATTCCGGTGCCCTACACGAACATCGCGGTGAAAGGCAAATCACGAGGTACCTACACTGATTTCAACGGCTTTTTCTCCATCGTGGTGGAGAAGGGCGATGTGATGGAGTTTACGGCGGTGGGCTATAAGACCGTCCAGTTTACGATTCCAGACGACCTGAAGGATAGCCGCTACTCTTTGGTGCAACTGATGTCGCAAGATGCCATCAACCTGCCGGAAACGGTGGTGTTCCCGTGGCCGAGCAAGGAGCATTTCAAGCTGGAGTTCCTCGCCATGGACGTGACTTCCGAGATGGAGGAACGGGCGCTCCGCAACGTGGCCAACGATGCCATGGAGCGCATGCGCTACACCGTGCCTTCCGTTGGGGCGGAGCACGCCAACTACTACCTTCGCCAACAGGCCCGTAGCTACTACTATATCGGCCAGCAACCCCCAATGAACATCTACAATCCCATTGCTTGGAAGCAGTTTTTTGATGCTTGGAAAAATGGGGATTATAAAAAGAAAGAGAAAAAATAATTGAGAATTACTGGCCCCTTTGGGGGGAATTTAAAATGGAGAACCGGGTGTGACCTGGTTCTCCATTTTTTGTGGCGACTATAGTAATATCACCCCCCTCCTCCTACCAATGCTACTAGCTTCCTAGCTTTTGCACTTTCCATCCAGTTTCATCGCTGCAGTCGTCTGTTGAGCAGGGATTTTTTAAGGAAAAATACGATAATAAAAATCATTTCAAACGGTGACAATTTGCCCAATGATATTCGGATAATAGGTGAAATTTAGCGGTGAAAAAAAATATCCTCCATCTTCTAACTTTAAAATAGAAATATATGGAAACCACCATGAGATTAAAAATAGTGGATATCGACACTTTCATGCAAGGTGTCCGAGACCGCAATCCCCACGAGCCGGAGTTTTATCAGGCCGTTCAGGAATGGGCAGGGAGCGTCATTCCGTTTGTGAATGAACACCCACAATATGCTGCCTACAATTTGCTAGAAAGGATGACGGAGCCAGATAGGGCCATTTTATTCAGGGTAAACTGGATAGACGACCAAGGCGTGGTACAGGTCAATAAAGGCTATAGGGTTCAATTCAACATGGCCATTGGACCTTACAAAGGTGGTCTGCGCTTTCACCCTTCTGTCAATTTGAGTATTTTGAAGTTCCTTGGATTTGAGCAGGTTTTCAAAAACAGCCTCACCACCCTCCCTATGGGCGGCGGTAAGGGCGGCTCTGATTTTGACCCAAAGGGCAAGTCAGATGCTGAAATTATGCGCTTCTGCCAGGCTTTCATGATTGAACTGTACCGCCATATCGGCCCCGACAGGGACGTTCCTGCTGGTGATATAGGGGTAGGTAGCCGGGAAGTTGGCTACTTGTACGGCATGTACAAAAAACTGGAAAACGAACACACTGGCGTAATCACTGGCAAGGGTCTGGAATATGGCGGAAGCTTGATTCGTCCCGAAGCTACAGGCTATGGAACGGTGTACTTTGTGCAGGAAATGCTGAAAACCCAAGGCGAAACACTACAAGACAAGCGGTGCTTGGTATCTGGTTCTGGCAACGTTGCCCAGTTTACTGCCCAAAAGATACTCGAACTGGGCGGCAAAGTCCTTACCCTCTCTGACTCCAATGGGACTGTTTATTGCCGGGAGGGCATCACTCCTGATATGCTGGCGTTTGTGATGGATTTGAAAAACAACAGACGAGGCAGGATTAAAGAGTTCGCAGCGGCCTACGACCTGCTATATTTCGAAAATGAAAAACCATGGAACATTGCCTGCGACCTTGCCTTCCCATGTGCCACCCAAAACGAAATTGATGGCAAGGATGCCAAGGCGCTGGTCAAAAACGGTTGCATCGCTGTTGCCGAAGGTGCCAACATGCCGACCAATATCGATGGCATCGAGGTGTTCCAAAAAGAAGGCATCTTGTATGCGCCGGGCAAAGCTGCCAATGCGGGCGGCGTGGCTACCTCTGGGCTAGAAATGTCGCAGAACAGCCTCCGTTTCGCCTGGACCCGTGAAGAAGTGGACAACCGCCTTCATCGAATCATGCAGGAAATACACGCCAAGTGCGTCGAGTATGGCACCGTGAATGGCAAAGTTGATTATGTGAAAGGCGCCAATATTGCCGGTTTTGTAAAAGTGGCCAAAGCCATGCTGGCAGAGGGCGTTGTTTGAGGAACTTGTTGCCTTGTGGGGTCAAGAATGGAGAACTGGGAATGCCGGTTCTCCATTTTTTATTTGTGGTCACTTCACCAGCAACACCTCCCCGTTCAGCGTCACCGTTTCCAAGTTCAGCAAATCCTTGTAAAACAGCTTGTAGGCATACACCCCCTGCCCGGAACGGCCACCGTCCCAGGCGCTTTTGCCCTTGTGCTGGAGGCCGCCCCAGCGGTCGTAGATGGAAAGCTCTACCACCTGGAAGTCCGTGCCCAGCGGGCCGAAAAGGTCGTTGATGCCGTCGCCGTTCGGGCTGAACGAGGTGGGCAGGTAAACGTCGGCGTGG
>JAHEAS010000176.1 GCA_024642645.1 Saprospirales bacterium
CCCATGCCCACCGACAGCGTGAAGAAGATTTGCCCCGCCGCAGCGAGCCAGACTTTCGGGTTGGTCAGCGAGTCAAACTGCGGGGTCCAAAGGAAATTAAGACCATCAATGGCAGACGCCGTAGGATGCTCCAGTGTAGCCCCGGAAGTGCCGAGTGTAAGCCCTTTGATGGCAAGCCCCACGGCAAAAAGGATGAGCAATGGCATCCCAATTTTGGCTACTTTCTCCACGCCTGCAAGGCCACGAGAGAGTATCCAAGTATTTAAGGTGAGGCAAAAGATGTAAAAAATGACTGCCTCGTAAGGTATACCAGTTGTGGAGACTCCGATGTCCACATAATCATTGAAAAAACCAGCCACTTCTGCTTGGCTCTTGCCAGAAAACGTGCCTCCAATGGAGTGGAAAACATAGGACATTGTCCAGCTTTCGATGTAACAGTAGTAAGCTGCAACGGCAATGTTGGTGAAAATCCCAAATACCCCAAAGTACTTCCAAAGCCTGCCCTTGGCCATTGTGTCAAGGATATAAGGAGTGCTGTGGTTGCCAAAGCGTCCACCAAAACGCCCCATACTCCACTCGATGAGCAAGAGCGGGATGCCCATCAGCAGGAAGCAGACCAAGTAAGGGATAATGAAAGCGCCCCCGCCGTTCTGAACGGCCTGCACCGGAAATCGGAGAAAGTTGCCAAGGCCCACAGCATTGCCCGCCATCGCTAGTATCAATCCGACACGTGAGCCCCATTGTTGATTGTTTGTACTCATTCTTCAGTTAGTTTATTTCAGTTAGTTAGCTTTTGCCATTTTGTCATCTCTTTTTCGCAATAAGCGAGGCCAAGGTAATCAGGATTGTTTTTTAAAGAAAAAAATTGAATGGAAAAGTGGCTTTTGGCCAAAAACGCTTTGGATGGGTTTGCTTAAATATTTTTTCGAAACCTTTCGACCGCCGAATTTTCTCATGCTAAATAACCCAATAACCCAATCAGAATATCTTCAACTGTATGAACCGAAGCGACGCCCTTTCCCGTGCCGCCATCTTGTTGGATGGTGCCATCAGCGCATCCACCATCGCCGCCATCATATTCAAGGTGAAAACGGTACAGCTAGTTTCTTGCCATGGAATCATTGAGCGCTTAATGGTTCGAAGCAGTGC
Source organism: Saprospirales bacterium (assembly GCA_024642645.1). Taxonomy (GTDB): domain Bacteria; phylum Bacteroidota; class Bacteroidia; order Chitinophagales; family Saprospiraceae; genus UBA6168. The sequence continues at coordinate 1,150 of JAHEAS010000176.1, forward strand.
CGCTACTTCTTCGTAATCTTGCCCCATGAAATTCTTCCTCCACTTATCCTACAAAGGCACGAACTACCACGGCTGGCAGTGGCAACCAAAGCACACCAGCGTTCAGGAAACGCTGCAGGGGGCACTGGAGGAAATGCTGGGCTACAAGGTCAATTGTGTCGGTTGAGGTCGGACGGATGCCGGCGTGCATGCCAGTCAGTATTTCTGCCATATCAAGGTGGAAAGTGACTTTGACTACGACCCCGTTTTTCGACTCAATAGAATACTGCCAAACGACATTACCATCCACCATTTTATCAAAGTAGCCTGGGATACCCATGCACAAAAAGATGCCATCTCGAGGACCTACACTTATCGAATCCACACCACGAAAGATGCCTTCTTGAGCGAGCTGAGCACCTTTTACCCGAAGGAAAACATGGACGTGGAATTGATGCAAAAAGCCGTTGAAATATTGCCCCGTTACCGTGATTTTCGGGCGATGTGTAGGCAACCAGACCGCTATAGAACGACTCACTGTGAACTCACCGCAGCCCAATTGTTGGTAGAAAATGACGGGGAGCGGCTGACTTTTGTGTTCACCGCCAGCCGATTTTTGCGGGGGATGGTGCGGATACTGGTGGGCCAAATCCTTGAAGTCGGTTATGGCAGGGAGTCATTGGAAGCATTTGAAAATAATCTTAAAACAGGGCAAGCGCCTGCTTTTACAAAAGGTGCTTACCCACAGGGGCTGTACCTTTCGGGGGTGAGGTATGATTTTTTGGAATGGCCATTGATTTGATTGCCTTTGCCCCTTCCCATTTAAAATTAAAAATTTACAGTATCGGATTAGCTTTGTCGGCGATGTCTGTTGATGAGATGGTGGGGCGCCAATTGTGCGCTTTGTCCAACTACGGCATCAGACTTATTTGTCCAAAATAAAAACCTTAAGTGACAGGGTGACTTCGAAGTATTGCCGTCATTTGAGCGAAAAAAACTGACAATATGAAAAGGATTCTTCCATTCGTTTTCCTCCTTTTTTTTATGGCTAAAACTAGCCTGGCTAACAATGTTGGAAGTGAAAAGGCCGCTGAATTCGTGAAAAGCTTGAGCGAGGAACAAAAGCAACAATGTGTTTTCCCTTTCAAAAATATCAACCGATACGATTGGCATTTCCTGCCAGCCACCATGGCCTATCGGTTTGGTGTGGGCATCAAAGACTTGGACGAGGTACAAAAGCAGGCTTTTTATGCGCTGCTCAGAGCTTTTCTGAGTGACGAAGGCTTCACCCGGACGCAGGACATTATGAGCTATGAATACCTTTTGAAAGAAATGGAACCGAACAACCCGAGCCGAATTCCTGAGAATTACTACGTGGCCATTTACGGGACACCCGGCACCGATGCCGTTTGGGGCTGGAAGTTTAGTGGGCACCACCTCGCTTTGAACTTCACGGTCGTCAACGATACGCTGGCGTTTGCGCCTTTCTTTTTTGGTGCCAATCCGGCGGAAGTAAAGCAAGGCCCCAATAAGGGCAGGCGGTTGTTGAAGTTGGAGGAGGACCTTGGTTTTGAATTGCTCCAATCCTTTACCCCAATACAGCAGGAAATAGCCATTTTTCGGGATGAAGCCTATTCCGAGATAGTTACCACCAATTCGCAAGTGGTGGGCCGTTTAAAGCCTGTCGGCTTGTCGGCCAAGGAGATGACGCTTGAACAAAAATTGATGCTGAACAAAATTGTGGCGGCTTACCTCAATTCCATGCCCGCAGATGTTGCCAAGGCCAGGACGGCCCGAATTGTGAAGGAGGATATGGACGATATCTGGTTTGGCTGGGCAGGCGACACGGTGCTGGGAAAGCCGCATTATTACCGGATACAAGGCAAAACCTTTCTCGTAGAATTGGACAATACCCAAAACAATGCGAACCATATTCATTCTGTCTGGCGTGACTTTGACGGGGATTTTGGGGAAGACTTGTTGCAGGAGCATTATCATGAGTCACATCATGCGAAACATTGAGTTATAAAGGCAAGACTGGTTGATTCGAGTGAGCACAAGCGTTAATAAAGGCGGGCAGTTTTAAGAAATTGAGAATAGGGTAGGCGGCATTTTTTTACTATCTTCGGCTTCAACGGTGATGGACCAATCAGAAACTTACTGGAAGCAGGTTCGTTACCCAATTTGAGCCTTGTTGTGCCTTTGCACCCATTCACCGTGCATCAAAAAAATAGAATGAATCGTAAAATACTGCTGTTTTCCGGCATCATCGCCGTCTTCGTTTTTCTCGCCGCCAACTGCAACTCCAAGGATTCCACCACCGAAATAACCCAAGAAGCTCCCAAGCATAAGCGCAATCAGGAATGCCCACACCTCGCCGCTGCCGACTCAACGACAATGATTTTCCCCAATCCAGAAAAGAACAACTGTGTCTCTTGCCACAAGGGCATCGAGCCGATTCGTGACCCCGCTTCAGGGATGATGCAGGAAATCTACCATATGGCCGCCAAGATCGGTTTTAAAGACAACGAGTGCATCGTTTGCCACGGCGGTAATCCCAATACTTTGGACAAAGAGCAGGCGCATAGTGGCAGCGTTGCAAGCCTGACGTCCTTGAATGGTGCAGATGAATTTTACCCGGACCCGGCCAGCGTTTGGATAAATGACAAGACTTGTGGGATGTGCCATCAGGAGCAAGTGAGCACGCAGTTTACCTCGCTGATGTTCACGGAAGCGGGCAAGATTCAGGGGACAACGTGGGGTTTTGGCGGCATTCAGGGCTATGAGCACAATGTGGCGAATGTGGCGGTTAAAGAGGTGGAGGCACACAAACGGCTGGGGTCGGAGGTTTACAAAAAATACATTGAGGAACTAAAAACTGCAGAACCGCAGGTCTTTCCTAAGGCGATGAAAGATTTACCGCAAGCGCCCACGCCGGAAGAACTGGACAAGAATCCCGCCCTTGCTGTTTATTCCTACCTACGTGCCGATTGCCAACGCTGCCATACTGGCGTGAAGGGACACAATGCTGCTGGTGACTACCGCGGCACGGGTTGTGGTTCTTGCCATATTCCATATTCAAATAAAGGCTTGTACGAGGGCAACGACCCGACCATTGACCGAAAGAAAAACGGGAAACTGTTGGTACACTCTATCCAGTCGAGCCGGGATGCGCCGGTGAAGGTGCATGGCAAGGAATATTCGGGTATCCCAACCAAAACCTGCACGGCTTGCCATAACCGGGGCAGGCGAATTGGCGTATCTTATGAGGGTTTAATGGAAAGCTCTTATACGTCACCATTTATGAGCAATGCAGACGACCAACAGCAAATCCATAAAAAGAATTATATCCACCTCCAACCAGATGTGCATTTAACCAAAGGCATGGTTTGTCAGGACTGCCATACCTCGGGTGATATGCACAGTTTGGGCGATTTAGCGGGCGCTATACAAGGCGCTGTGGAAATAGAATGTCAGGATTGCCACGGTACGCCGACGCAGTATCCATGGGAGTTGCCGATAGGTTATGGCGATGAAATTGTCGGTACTGCCCCAAAAAAAGGAGTGCCGAGGGGCGTCAGTGATTCGGTGGAATGCTATCTATACAAAGGCTGGGTAGCGCCAAAAAACGATGGCTATTTAATATCAAGCCGAGGTAATGCCATGCCGCATATTGTCAAAAAGGGCAATGATGTAATTCTATATTCAGCCAGTGGTAAGGATATAAAATATTCGCCTTTGCGGAAATTGGCAGAAGAAGACAAGCTCTCTTTAAAAGGCAAAGTGGCCATGACACAAGTGAAATCGCATATTGATAAAATGGAGTGCTATGCTTGCCATGCGACCTGGGCGCCACAATGCTATGGCTGTCATATTAATATTGATTATTCCAAACCAAAATTAAGGACAGACTGGGTGGAAGTGGCTAAGAGCGCCGACAAACACGGGCAAACGATTGATGCTCGGATGCTGTCAAAAGAAGGCTTGGAAACGCTCCAAAAATACCTGCTCAGTGGCGATGTGTCCGAGCAGCGGAGCTACCTGCGCTGGGAAGACCCGCCGCTGGTGGTGAATGGCGACCACCGCATTTCGCCAGGCATTCCAGGCTGTCAGACGACGGTGACCGTGAAGGATAGGAACGGAAATCTGAAATTGCTGAACCATATTTTCAAGATACCGCATGTGGAGGGCGCTGGCGAAGAAGGGCAATTGGCTATTGACATTTCTCCGGTGCAGCCACATACCACGCAGAAAGAGGCCCGCAGTTGCGAGAGTTGCCATAATAATCCTAAATCAATGGGCTATGGCATCGAGGAGGGTAAACTATACAACGACCCTAGCAAGAATTTCGTGATGGACCTGTTGGATGCCGATGGCAACACCATTGCGGAGCAAGTGGATACGCAGTTCAACGCCATCCCGAACCTGAAAATGGACTGGAGCAAGTTCATTGACAGCAACGGTGTCCAATTGCAGACGGTGGGCCACCATTTCACGGGTTCACGGCCTTTGAACAAAGAAGAGCTTAGCAAGTTGGACCGGCGTGGCGTTTGCATGTCTTGCCACAATACCATCCCGGATAAAGATTTGGCAACGGATTTATTGAGCCATGTGGCACAATATGCGGATGTAAAAATTGACAACAAAACGCATGGCAAAATCTTGAACAAATCCATTCGGATAGCGGCTTGGGCACAGGTGTTGTTTGGGATGTTGGTGCCGATATTTGTGGGTTTCCTTTGCCTGAGATGGTGGAAAAAAAGAAACGGCCATTGACGCTCCAATTAAAACCGCACCCCATATTCCAATCCCACCACATACCCCCTCGTCAATCCGTCAGGCCGTGTCTCTCTTACGACGAATGGCGAGGCAAGTGACAATTGCAGGTTTCCATTTTTTCCGACGGCATAATCCACGTAAACATTGCCATTTAAGGTAACCCCATCTGAGCCTTTAATGGATTGTTCGCTGCCATTGGTATTGGTGAACTTGTCCTCGCCAAGGTGGTAAATGGGCAGGAGGCTTGGCGTGATGCGCAGTTTTTCACCGAAATGGATAGGGTAGGAGACCCGCAGCAGCACATCGCCGCTTCGCTTGAACTGGTTGGTGGAGTGGATTTTCCGCAGCTTTGCCCCTACTGGATATTCTTCAGAAATGAAGGCGTTGTCGTTTTGCGTCAATGGTTGCTGGTAGGCAGCCACAACGATCAGCCCGTTGAATTTGCGACTGACACCTAGCACCAAGTCAAAAGTGCCAAGGCTTGATTGGTAGTCCATCGGCAGTGGCAGGCCGTCTTTCTTTCTGTCAGCCTTGTTCAATGGGATTTTGAAACCAATGGTGAAAGCTGTCTTTTCAGATACTGCATAGTTGGCGTTCAGGTAAATATCCGAAAGACCGGATGCTGAAATATCGTTGCCGTTTTGCATCATAGCGGCCAGCTTGGCATCCACACCGAACCGCTTACTGAACTTTCGTCCATATTCAAGGTAAGCCCCAAATATGGAAATATCATAATCAGCCAAGCCATTGGAGAGACCAATCTTGAAGTGATTGGTGCTATAATCTGCATCACTGGCAGGCTTAAAGGCATCAAGGGTGCAAACCCCAGCATCGCTGCAACCCTGGCCGTTGAGCTGAATATTGGAAGCTAAAAGCAATAGGAAAGTCAAAACAGAAAAGTAGATACGCATTTTGATAAGTTGAGCTGATAATGGGACACATTCTCCGCTGCCAAGGATGCTTATTTTGCATACATGCTGCCCCGCTGAGTCAAAACGACTGGTGAATTTGATGGCAAAAGTACTCTTAAACCAATCACCTAAGTAGTCCGATGACCCAGCGTTTAGGAAAGCTGCTTTGCAAAAACGAACTATTTTTTCTTAGGGTGAGGTGATTTTGTGCGAACTTGCAGCCAATATTTTTTACAAAATTCAAAAATCCTGTTTCGTGAAAA
>JAHEAS010000177.1 GCA_024642645.1 Saprospirales bacterium
TGATAATGCCACCACCTTGGTCAAGCGGAGCACGTACTTCATTTCCGAGATCGTTCAAGACAGCAGTTTCTTTAGCCTCACCAGTAGCCAAACCATAGTACTGGTCGAGTGAGAATACATCGCCACCTTTTTTCACGTCAATCAAGAAGCTCAAAGACAAGTTGCCGAAGGAGAACGTGTTGTTCATACCTCCAGTCCAATCTGGGTTGACGTTACCGATAAGTTCAGCTGAGCTGGTCGTAGATACATAGTAACCAGAAGCGTTCACGACTTTGTCGTTCTCGCCAGCATCACGCTCGCCATTTCCATTAGCATCATAGTAAACAAAGTTTTTGCCCTTGATAGTACCATAAGGCTCTCCAACAGAAGCGTTGATAGTTACACCACCCTGCATGGCAGCAAGCTGAAGGTTGTCAATGCCACCAAGGCTAATTACTTCGTTGCGGTTGCGAGCCCAGTTGAGGTCCATGCGCCACTTGAAGTCAGGTGTGTTGACCGGACGGAGGAACATCTGTACTTCCCAGCCCCTGTTCTCTACATCACCAGCATTGATAAACTTGGAATTGAAGCCAGAAGCTCTTGAAATAGTAGCAGGAAGAATCTGGTCAACAGTGTTCATCTTGTAGTAAGTGATGTCGAAGCCCAACATGTCCTTCAGGAAGCGAAGTTCCAAACCACCTTCGTAGCTGGTAGTACGCTCTGGCTTAAGGTCTGGGTTATTTTTTGTCGTTACGACAGAAGCTGTTGGCGCATTGCCAAAAGCAGTGCCTAGGTTATAAACATCCGTAACACTACCCCAAGGAGCTGTGTTGCCCACCTGCGCATAGTTCAAGCGAAGTTTACCAAAGGTGAATGCGTCGCTTTCTCCCATGAGCCTTGAAAAGATAATACCCAAGGATGCAGAAGGATAGTAGTAGATATTGTTTCCAACTGGCAAAGTTGATGCTTGGTCGCGGCGTCCGGTCAAGTCGAGAATAGCCCAGTTGTTATAAATCAAGCCTGCCTGTGCAAAAACACCGTCCACCTCAATATCCGTCTGTGTTTCTAACGGAGCTTCGATTGGGTTCTTGGAGTTCGTCAGGGAGTAAAGACCTGGTAAAGACAAGCCACCGTTTGTTTTGGCACGGATAGAAGCGATGCCTTGCTTACGGATGTTCGTTCCAATCAATGCGTTGAATTTTAGGCCATTTGCAAGGTTTATATCCTTAAACTGCCCCATGAGGTCATAGTTCACTTCTTGGTAGTTGCGGTTGAAACGCTGGTACTCAGAAACATCTACACTACCTACAGCAATGCGCTCTTCTTGAATTTCACTGTATTGGTCAAGCGATACACGACCAATTACGTCAAACCAAGGCGCAACATTGTAAGTCGTGCTGAGGTATCCAAAGTAGCGGTTACGATGGTCGGTCGAAAAGTTCTCGTATCTCACCCAATAAGTATTGTCCCAGTAAATTGGCACAAGGTCGGTTGGGTCAGCCCAGTTCCAAGTAACGTTTTGTCCGGTGCGGTCGTAAGCAGCTTTTTGTTCCTTTACATCCACGTTCACCTGCCACCACTGGCGGAAGCTGCCCATCTGGTTTTTGGAGTCATAACCTGTGCCATAGCGGCCAGTACCGTCCGTTGAAGTGAAGTTGATGGAAGAATTAACGTGCAGCTTTTTATTCAGGTCATAAGCTGCACTGAAGTTGACAAGGTTCTTATCAATCTGGCTATTAGGCAAAATGCCCTTGTCCGTTGTGCGGGTGTAGCCAAGTTTAAAGAAACCATTGTCGTTGGTACCATCAATCATCACGCTGTTGCTGGTTCCTATTGCTGTTTCAAAGTAGGAGGTAGGGCCATTTTTAGCAGCTACCCAAGGCGTTGCCTTACCGTAGTTTGGTGAAGATGGGTCAAAAGCGTCCCACTGGTAAACCAGTACGTTTGGGTCGAATGGTGCACCCCAAGATGCATCCTCACTGGTTGGTGTTACCAAGTCATCTGTACCATCGCCATTGATATCACGATAGAGGAATTTTCCAGTTGGGTCTTCGTAATATCCACCATATCCTCCACCATACTTGTTTTGAAACTCAACAAAAGTAGTTTTGTCAATTTTCCCAAAATTCACACCAGTGTTCACACTTACGCCAAGGCCTTTTGCTTTGCTTCCTTTCTTAGTGTTAATCATGACTACACCATTTGATGCACGTGAGCCATAAAGCGCAGAAGCAGCAGCACCTTTCAACACTGTAATTGACTCAATGTCGTCGGCGTTGATGTCGTTGGCAGCGTTGCCATAGTCATAACCACCGCGGGCAGTGGTTTGGTTGCCGGTGTTTGTGTTGGAGTTGTCCACTGGCACACCGTCAATCACGAAGAGGGCTTGGTTGTCACCTGTGAGCGACTTGGAGCCACGCAATACGATGTTTGTGGAGCCACCGAGACTGTTGTTGCGCTTGACGCTCAAGCCTGCAACACGACCACTGAGGGCGTTCACTACGTTAGCATCACGAGTATTGGTCATTTCTTCGCCTCCAACCTTCTGTGCCGAGTAGGCCAGTTCGTTTTTGTAGCGAGAAACACCCAAAGCCGTAACAACTACCTCCTCCAGCACTTGGCCGGATTTCATCGTCACGTCCATTACATTGGAAGCACCAACAGTGACTTCTTGTGTAGAATAACCAGTGAAACTAAAAACGAGAACGTTGCCATCGCCGGATACTCGGATGGAGTATTTGCCGTCAATGTCAGTAATGGTACCTGTAGATGTACCTTTTACGAGCACAGTTGCTCCGATTAGGGCAGAGCCGTCGTCGCCAGAAACCGTACCCATGATGGTTCGCTGGGCCAGCATAGCAGATATGCCAAACAGCGTTAGCACGAGGGCTAGTGAAAGTTTTTTCATACTTAGCAATTTTATTTAAGAGTAAAAAATTATAACCTAATTCCTGTCTGTAATTTGAATGGATAATGCTCCTTATGGGATGGGACTTTTCTTGACAATTTCTTAACACAACGAAACAGCTGCCTGAAATGCGGCTTTGACGTAAAAAAATTTTGGCTAACTACCGCAATTGCCGAAGGTACATTTGAATGGTATTCCCTAAGCCAAAATAAAGGGAATCGCTGATAAGTGCATGGCCGATGGAAACCTCCAGCAATCCAGGCACGTTTTCCTTATAATAGCGTAAATTTTCAAGATTCAAGTCATGCCCAGCATTGATGCCGATGCCGATTTGAGATGCAAGTATAGCGCATCGGTGGTGAGATTCAGCGGATTTTTCTTTCTTTTTATAAAAATCATTGGCAAAGCCTCCCGTATAAAACTCTACCCGGTCCGCACCCACAGCCTTGGCACCCTCCACCCATCGCTCCTCTGCATCCACGAACAACGAAACCCGTATGCCTGCCGCTTTCAACGCTGACACCACTTCTTTTAAGAAAGACGCATGGGCAACCGTATCCCAGCCTTGGTCAGAGGTAAGCACCCCTGGGGCATCGGGAACAAGCGTAGCTTGGTGCGGCTTATTTTCCAACACCAATTTCATAAAATCGGGCGTGGGGTTACCCTCAACATTGAACTCTGTTTTTACGACTGCCTTCAGCTGTGGCACGTCATCATAGCGGACATGCCGCTGGTCGGGCCGGGGATGTACCGTAATGCCCTGCGCCCCATACTCCTCGCAGTCCATCGCCACTTGGACGAGATCCGGGAGGTTGCCGCCCCGTGAATTTCGGATTAGTGCGACTTTGTTGATGTTTACACTGAGTTTTGTCATAATGAGTTGGCAGTTTGCAGTCAGTTCGGCAGTTGCTTAGTCAGTGTCGGAAATGGCATCGGCAGCCTAATGAACTGCAAAACTTCAAGACTGACTGCCAACTGCAAACTGGCGAACTGCAAACTAAACTTATCTTTGGCGCAAATTTAAGAAAACAGGTATCAAATGGACGACATCCAAATGGAGTCGGAAAACAACAGCACTTATTTTGCACCGAAGCCTGTCATGGTCTTACTGACCATGATGATGCTCATCGGTCTTTGCGCCATTTTGGGCAATGGCCTGTTGGTACTGGCAGCCAGCCTGAAAGGTATGGGACTGCATGAGGCAATTAGTATTGATGAAAATAGCAGTGAAGGCAGCCGCTACTTCGTCCGGGCGGCACTGTTCATCAATCACATGGCCAGTTTTCTTTTGCCAGCCATTTTGACCTTTTGGTTTTTTTACAAAAAAAAGGGATGGAAGGCCGCTTCGCTAAATAGACTGCCCGATTTGAGCATCCTGCTTATCGGCTTGCTGTTCGTCATGTCAGCATTCCCGTTGGCACAAGTGGCTTTTATGGCTAATAAATGGCTGGTGGAGCAGTTCCCAGCATTGCAAAACTGGGTGCACACTGAAAAGCTGACCGTCAAGTTGATGGAAGGGCTTCTAGTCATGCAGTCGCCATGGGAGATGGTGGCCAGCCTTGTGGTCATGGCCATTGTGCCAGCACTAGGCGAGGAGCTGGTGTTCCGGGGCATCGGGCAGCAGAAGCTCATCGAAATCACGGGCAGACCTGCCCTCGGCATTGCGCTCACGGCCCTGATTTTCAGTATCACCCATTTTGAAATACAGCGTTTTTTGGCCATCCTGTTACTTGGCCTCGTGCTTGGGTTGCTTTTTTATTGGACCAAAAACCTGTGGATTCCCATTGCAGCGCATTTCCTCAACAACGGCGCCCAAGTCTTTATCGCTTGGTTCAACCAAGATAAAGTGAGCCAGTTAAAAGACGGAGCAGGCGATGACTTGCCAATGACCGTCATCTTGGCCTCAGCCGCAGTATTTGTCACCTCCGGTTTTTTCCTTTGGAAAGAACGCAACAGTGAATAGGAATTGGGGAATTGGGAAATTGGGGAATTGAGTTGTTGTGGTTCCCAAATTCCTCAATTCCCCAATTCCCCAATTCCCAACAAAAGTGAACCTTTCGCCCACCCTCATCCTCAGCATCATCATCGCCTATTTTGCGGTGCTCATTGCCATATCCAGGTACACCAGTCGCCATGCCGAAACCTCCGATTTTTTCATGGCAGGACGTAAATCCAGTTGGTGGGTCATTGCCATCGGCATGATTGGCACATCCATTTCGGGCGTCACGTTCATCTCTGTGCCGGGCTATGTCAACTCCTCGGCCATGAGCTACATGCAGATGGTGCTGGGCTATCTGGTGGGCTATTCGGTCATCATGTTTGTGCTACTACCGATGTACTACCGCCTGAATTTGGTATCCATTTACGGCTACCTGGAGCAGCGCTTCGGAACGACGGCGTACAAAACCGGCTCGGCATTTTTCCTCCTGAGCCGCACGGTAGGCTCAGCACTTCGCCTGTTTTTGATGGCAAAAGTGCTGCACACCTTCGTCTTTGAGCCCATCTTCGACATTCCGTTTTGGGTGACAGTACTGGTGACTATCGTACTAATTTACACCTATACATATAAAGGTGGCATAAAAACCATCATCTGGACGGATACGCTCCAGACGCTCTTCCTTATCAGCTCGCTCGTACTTACCATTGTGCTCGTCGGGCAGCACATGAACCTCGGCATCGGCGATCTCGTGCACACCGTCAGCAGCGACGACCGCTCACAAATCTTCTTTTTCGAGGGTGGGTGGGGCGACCCAAAAAACTTCTTCAAGCAGTTCACTGCCGGGGCCTTCATCGCCATTGTGATGAGCGGCTTGGACCAGGACATCATGCAGAAAATCCTGACGGTGAAAACGCTCAAGGGTGCTCAAATCAACATCTTCTCCTACTCCACGCTGCTGGTGTTGATGAACTTGCTGTTCATGTCGCTCGGCGTGTTGCTTTTTATTTATGCTGCGCAAAATGGTATCGAAATCCCCACCAAGGAGGTCACCAAATTTGCTGAAGGCGTGGCCAGTACCGCTGCCGTGCCAGACACTGACTTGCTTTTCCCGACCATTGCGTTCCACCACGCCCCAGCGATAGTGGGCATTTTATTCATTCTTGGAATTACGGCTTCCAGCTACGCCAGTTCCGACTCGGCCCTAACCTCACTCACCACGGCCTGGTGCATTGATTTTTTGGGCTTTGGCAAAAAAGACGTGAACAGCCCAGAAAACGCTCGCACCCGCCGCAGGGTGCATTTGGGTTTTTCGGCCATTTTCTTTGTATTAATCATGGTGTTCCACTTTGCTGCCACGGGCGAGGTCATCAAGCTCGTATTCGATTCGGCGAGCATTACCTACGGGCCGCTGCTCGGGCTTTTTGCTTTTGGTTTTTACACAAAACGTCAGATTGCCGACCGCTGGTCGCTGGTCGTTTGCTTGGTTTCCGTGCTCGTCACGGGTGCAGTTTACCTGTACAATGGCTATTTTGGCTACCCAATTTTTGGCTACAAATTCGGTTTTGAGCTGCTGGTGCTGAACGGACTGATTACTTTCCTTGGACTCTTGGCCATTTCAAGGCCGGGAGATGGTAACTTTGCGAACCGCTAATTTTTATGAAAAATAAGAATCAAAAATGAACACTAAGACAGATTCTACGAACGCTTCAGAACACCCTTACCGAATCATTGACCCAGGAAGCGTGCCCCGCCATGACTTTCACCAGTTCATCGTGGGTGCCATCGGCCCTCGGCCCATCGCCTTCGTGAGTACGGTGGACAAGGACGGCCACCCGAACTTGGCCCCCTACAGCTTCTTCAACGCTTTCAGTTCCAATCCACCCATTTTTGTGTTCAGCTCCAACCGCCGGGGGACGAATAATACTGTAAAGGACACCCTCAACAATGTGCGGGAGGTGCCGGAGGTGGTCATCAACGCGGTAAACTTCCCCATCGTGCGGCAGATGTCGGTGGCCAGCGCCCAGTTCGAAAAAGGCGTGAACGAATTTGAAAAAAGCGGCCTGACGCCCGTGTCTTCCGACCTCGTGCGCCCCTTCCGGGTGAAGGAATCGCCCATCAACATGGAATGCAAGGTGACGGACATCATTACCCTCGGCGACCAAGGCGGCGCCGGACACCTTATTATATGTGAAATGCTGCGGATGCACATCCGGGAGGAAGTGCTC
>JAHEAS010000178.1 GCA_024642645.1 Saprospirales bacterium
TAGTGTCCGCTACCGTTACATGCCGCAGTTCTGAGCCAAAATTCATGCGTTCCCAAGAAAGGCCGTTGTCAATACTTTTGTCGAGGTCATAGTCCACCGTACCCGTCATGTATAGGTCGCTAAGCCACGAGAAGCAGTCTTCTTTCCACTGTGCAAACTGTTTGGTAGGCACCCCGGCGGGTGTGATGCGCCAAGCACCTTGTTGGGTTGCGAGGTAGAAATTGCCGCTTTGGAATTTGATGCTCTTGATAGCGCCTTCCACATTTGCATCTAGGTTAGTGAGGTCAATGCGTTTGACCATTTTCACTGAAACAAAGGAGTTGTGCTGCACATTCTGCTTGATGTCGAACAAGTACAGCGAATAATACCGGGCAGGCAGTACCTTGGCAGCCATGAGGAAGAGTGTGCCGTCAGCGCTGAAGGCACCGAGTGAATTTCCGAGGCGCTCAATATCAAGTGAATTGCCCGGAGGCGTGGGAAGGGTATCGACCTGTACCTTGTAGATTTCCGAGGCGGTTCGGGCGAGGTTGAACTCGATGACCTGCCTATTTTGGGCATTGGTCGTCAGGCGGACAAAAGCATTGTCACTCATGGCTGGGATGCTATTGGATACCGGGAATTCTCTTTTTTCGATAATTTCGAGGTTTGCATCGAGCCGGGCAAATGTATTCTCGGTAATGACGTAAAGCTCGAAAGGCGTTGCATAAAGTCCTTGGATATATGCGTTCGACTTGTAGTCAACTAACTCCCAAGCGGCATCGGGTCCAGAATTGTCGTCGTCAACGATGAGCGGGCGCTGGCAGGAGCTGAGCAGGAGGGCAATTGCCAAGAGTGCCGCAGGGACAAATCTAGTATTCATGGCTTTTAATATTTTTGCTTGTGGGGAAATCAACAACCAAGGAGGGATAACAAAGATAGTATTTTATGGCAAATACCCGACAATAACTGCAACCATTTCGACCGTAAATACACCTGTTTTAGCAACCTCAGAATAGATGACATACCTTCATTTGTTACTTTTACTTGAAAATACGTTTCAATCACTTGACAAAAAGAAAACTTGCACGGTTTTGGCTAAGTAAAAGCTCTTCCATGAACATTTCCAATTTGGTGGCGCATCAGGCAGCATGCTTTGACACGTGCTTTTAAATCCAAGAACAAGTTGATATTTTTGCCAAAAATTCGTCCAAGCAACCCGCGATTGCTCTTAAATTTAGACCCGCTGCAACTTTTTATGCAGCCGTACTCCAAAACTGCTCAGTGTTTGCCCATCAAAAAACAATCTCAAATCAAGCGACATACTTTTGGTGACCAATTCGATGAATAGCTCAAATTGGTAACGAATGACTTTATTAATATTATTACATCACTCAATCAATTAATTCAAATTCACACCATGATTCGGTTCCTTACTTCACTAATAGTGTTGTTCTCCGTGACAGCTGTTTTTGCGCAAAAACCTGTCTTTCAAGGAGTCCCATTGACAAATGCCCCACATCAAGCGGTCGCCGACCAATTTTACAACTGGGAAATTTATCAGATTGACGCAAAAGCACTGAGTAGTTTTACAATGAATGCCGGCGATGAGTCCTCGTTTCACCTTGAACTAGGCGACCACGATTGGGACATCAATCTCCAAAAAAGAGACCTCCGAAGCGCTAATTACATCACAAGCATCCTAACGGACGAAGGTGTGAAATCAACCCCGGCCAGCGATGGCATCATGACCTACCGTGGTCAGTTGCCAAATCAGGCGGGATGGACAGTAGCCCTCACCCTGAGCGATGAATTCATTTATGGTACCTTCGAAGAAGGCAATGAAACTTATTTCATTGAGCCCCTTTCGTATTTTGTGCCAGGCGCTCCCAAAGACCAGTTCATCATCTACGCTAGCTCTGCTGTTAAGCCAGACAATAACCAACACAAATGCGGTGCAGAGGAAATGCAGGATAAGATGGAAGAACTGCATCCTGATGAATTTATCGAGCACCATGGTGATGACGCTGAAAAGATGATGGCTTGCGTAGAAATTGAAATTGCGATAGCAGCCGACCTCTCCATGTACAACTTCCATGGTTCAGTAGCGGCTGTCAACGCTTTCACCTTCGGCGTAATGAACAACGTGCAAACCAATTACGACAACGAGTTCAACGACGAGCTGCACTTCAATATCGTGGAGCAATATGTAGTAGCACCACCTGCAAACGACCCTTGGACGAATTCTAACGACGCTGGAACATTACTCAACAGCTTCACTAGCTGGGGCCCAGGCGGGTTTAGTGCCAACCACGATATAGGACAACTTTGGACCAAGCGAAACCTAAATGGAGGAACAGTAGGTATCGCCTGGGTTGCTGCTGTCTGTACCTCAAGTCGCTACCATGTCGTATCCGAGTTTTCATCGAATTCTGAATTCATGAGGGTCATGACCGCCCACGAAATTGGACACAACTTTAGTGCAGGGCACGATGCGCCCAACTCCGGTTTCATCATGCAGCCAAGCGTGAGTACAAGTACCGTTTGGTCAAATGCATCACTGAACTCCATCAACAACTACTATCCTACCCGTAGCTGTCTGGGCACATGTACCAGTTCGCAGCCGCCAGTAGCCAATTTTTCGGGAACGCCAACCACTGGCTGCAATCCGCTCACTGTTGATTTTACTGACCTTACTACCAACAACCCAATTGCCTGGAACTGGACGTTTCCCGGTGGTTCACCAGCGTCTTCTTCTCAGCAAAACCCGACGGTTGTTTATGCAACCCCAGGCACCTACAATGTCACACTGGTGGCAACTAATACCGTTGGTTCAAATAGCGTTACCAAAACTGGTTTTATCACGGTGCTGGCATCCCCAGTTGCCAGTTTCACCTGGTCGCAGGCTGGCTTGACATTGATTTTCACCAATACCTCCACCAATGGCACCAGCTACCTTTGGAATTTTGGAGATGGTGGCACCAGCACGCAACCTAACCCATCTCACACCTACGCTATTGATGGAATTTATGATGTGACCTTGAGCGTTACCAATGCCTGTGGCACGGTAACAGCTTTGACCTCCATTCCCGTGTATGTAGCACCAACTGCGAATTTTACAGCTACTCCGACTACCGGATGTGCTCCATTGAGCGTCAGCTTCGTAGACCTAAGTACCCCCAATTCCACTAATTGGAGCTGGAACTTCCCCGGCGGGACTCCGAGCAGTTCCGTACAACAATTCCCATCTGTCACCTACAACGCACCTGGCTCTTACACCGTTTCATTGACAGTGACGAACCCGGCAGGTGGTGACAACGAAACCAAAACTGGGTTTATAACAGTTGGCGATAAACCTACTGTAGATTTCACCTCTGTGATAAATGGCAACACCGCCAACTTCACCAGCACCGTCACCAACCCACCCGGCAGTGGCACTATCATGTACAGCTGGGATTTTGGAGATGGCGGAAGCAGTACGCTTGCCAATCCGTCACATACCTATGCCGCTGGCGGCTCTTACGGCGTTACGCTGACCGTTACAAACACGTGTGGAAGCGCTTTCAAAATAAGAGCGATTACTATTCTGGTACCTCCTGTAGCAGGCTTTACCGCAAACACAACTACAGGCTGTGCGCCACTAACGGTAAACTTCACCAGCACATCAGTTGGAGCAAGCACCTATGCGTGGACGTTTCCTGGTGGGACACCAAGCACCTCCACATTGCAGAACCCAACTGTAGTTTACTCCACTGCGGGCAGTTATGATGTGACGCTCGTCGTCACCAACCCAGCTGGTTCAAACATGCTGACGCAGACGAACTATGTCGTTGTCAACACCACGCCCGTGGCTGGTTACACCAGCAGCGTAAGTGGCACGACAGCCACGTTTACGAATACCAGCACCAATGCTACCAGTTATTCCTGGGCCTTTGGCGATGGTGGCACGAGTACGCTTGCCAACCCGACACATACCTACGCTACGGATGGTGTTTACACGGTTGTTTTGAGCGCAACGAACGTCTGCGGCACGGTGACTTCTTCGCAAACCGTGACCATCGTGACACCGCCAACAGCTGGATTTACCGCCAACAACACAACAGGTTGTGCGCCGCTGACTGTACAGTTCACGAACCAGTCATCGGCCAACGCTACTACCTATGCTTGGACCTTCCCTGGTGGAACACCCGGCACCTCTACTGCGCAAAATCCAATCGTAACCTATTCAACAGCAGGTACTTATACCGTTACATTGACTGCTTCCAACTCGGCTGGTAGCAATACTTCCACCCAAACCAATTATATCACCGTCAACACCACGCCCGTTGCTGGCTACACCAGCAGCGTAAGTGGCACGACGGCCACGTTTACGAATACCAGCACCAACGCCACCAGCTACGGCTGGACATTCGGCGATGGCGGCACCAGCACGCTTGCCAATCCAACGCACACCTATGCTACGGATGGCGTTTACACGGTTGTTTTGAGCGCAACGAACGTCTGTGGCACGGTGACTTCTTCGCAAACCGTGACTATCGTGACACCGCCTACGGCTGGTTTTACCGCCAACAACACAACAGGCTGTGCGCCGCTGACGGTGCAGTTCAACAACACCTCATCAGTCAACGCAACCACTTGGGCATGGTCGTTCCCCGGTGGAACTCCAGCTACTTCGACAGCACAGAGCCCAAGCGTTAGCTACGCAACACCCGGCACTTTCAGCGTTACGCTCATTGCCTCCAACAGCGCAGGCAGCGACACCACTACGTTGACCAACTACATCACCGCACAAGGTCCACCAGCTGCAGGTTTCACAGCAATGACCAACGTGTTCGTCGCCAATTTTACCAATACCACCACTAACGGTACGAGCTACGCTTGGACTTTCGGTGATGGTGGCACGAGCACAGCCACCAACCCATCGCATACCTACGCCGGAGATGGTGTTTACACGGTGGTATTGACGGCAACCGGGCCTTGCGGCACAGCTACTACTACCCAGCAAGTGTCCATTAGTTCATTGCCAGTGGCAGGCTTCAACGCCATGCAAACCACTGGCTGCGCACCATTCACGGTGCAGTTCCAGGACCAATCGTCTTCGAACACCACGACTTGGGCTTGGTCGTTCCCTGGCGGAACGCCTGCTACTTCGACAGTGCAGAATCCAAGTGTGACCTACTCAACGCCAGGTAGCTATAATGTTTCGTTGACAGCCAGCAACCCGCTCGGCATGAACACGGCCATGCAGACCAACTACATCACCGTTGGAACAGTACCGACCGCCGGGTTTACCGCCGCCACTACTGGCCTTACTGCCAATTTCACCAACTCAAGTGCCGGTGCTACCAGCTATTCCTGGAACTTTGGCGATGGCCAAAATAGCACACAGGCCAACCCATCGCACACCTATGCGGTGGATGGCACTTATACGGTTGTTTTGACCTCAACCAATGCTTGCGGTACAGCAACCTCCACTCAGACGGTCGTAGCCTACACGCAACCATCGGCAGGCTTCAACGCTGGCACGACTAGTGGCTGCGCTCCACTGACGGTACAGTTCAGCAACCAATCCTCCGCCAACGCAGAGACTTTCTCGTGGAGTTTCCCAGGTGGTACGCCTTCGACATCAACGGCTGAAAACCCAACCGTTGTTTACAATACGGCAGGTACCTACACCGTGACACTGACCGTTAGCAACCCGGCAGGGCAAAACACTTCCACGCAGACAAACTACATCACCGTAAACACGGTCCCAGCGGCAGGTTTCACGGGTATGGTTGTTGGAACGACAGTAACTTTCAACAACATGACCACTAACGCCACCAGCTACGCTTGGAACTTTGGCGACGGTGGTAGCAGCAGCATGACAAATCCATCGCACACTTATGCCACCGATGGAGTGTATGAAGTCACGCTTACCGCTACCAATGAGTGTGGTTCTACCAACATCAACGGCCAGTTCAGCATCGTGACGCCGCCTACGGCTGGTTTTTCTGCTGCGCAAACAAGTGGCTGCGCACCGCTGATGGTTAATTTCGCCAACGAGTCTTCCGCCAATGCCACCAGCTTTGCCTGGACGTTCCCTGGCGGTATGCCAGCGAATTCCACACAGGAAAACCCTGTCGTGACTTACAACACAGCTGGTACTTATGACGTGATGCTCACCGTAACCAACTCCGCTGGCAGCGATACCTACACGCTGACGAGCTACGTAACGGTTTCGACCGTTCCGACGGTTGGATTCACCAGTGCCGTGAATGGTGCTTCGGTAGTATTTACCAGCACCAGCACAAACGCTACCAGCTATCTTTGGGATTTCGGTGATGGTGGGCACAGCATGGAGGCCAACCCAATTTACACCTACACAGCTGACGATGTTTACACCGTGACGCTGACAGCCTCCAATGAGTGTGGCGAATCCGTGGTAACTCACCAAGTAGTCATAGCCACATCCGCCCCGCAGGCATTTTTCACTGCGGAGCCAACTTCTGGTTGCGCCCCGATAACAGTCGTCTTCAATAACGAGTCGTCTGCCAATGCGCAATCCTTCGAGTGGAGTTTCCCTGGCGGCACACCAGCTACTTCCACGGAAATGAATCCTTCGGTAGTTTATTCCACCGCAGGCAGCTACAACGTGACGTTAATCGCCACCAACCCACTAGGCTCAGACACCTACGAGCAAATTGGTTTTGTCGTGGTGAGTGACGTTCCAACACCTGCATTTACGAGGACCGCCAACTTCAACGTCATAACTTTCAACAATACCAGTACCAACGCCACTAGCTACGAGTGGAACTTCGGCGACGGCTCTCCAGTCAGCACAGCGCCTAACCCAGTGCACACCTACGCAACAGGTGGACAGTACATGGTAACATTGACGGCTACTAATGATTGTGGCAGCAAGTCCACGACGATTGAAATCACTGTTCAGGCCAACGGCGTAGAGGACATCCCTGGCATCAGCCGCTTCGATGTTTTCCCGAACCCGAACAGCGGCCGCTTCACACTGGTGATGGAGGGTGCTCCGCAAACGCAACTCGAACTAAGC
>JAHEAS010000179.1 GCA_024642645.1 Saprospirales bacterium
GGTTGAATCCCAACGATATCGCCTCCGTGCAGGTACTGAAGGATGCCTCCTCTGCCTCCATCTATGGAGCGAGGGCGAGCAACGGTGTTGTCATCATTACTACAAAACAGCCTGATACCAAAGGCAAGGGGAAGGTGGAATTGGACGTGCGCACAAGTATCGAAAGCTGGAACCAGTTCGATGACCTGACCAACAGCAAACAGCGGGCTACCGTGGAATGGCAGGGTGCCGTGAACGACGGTTCAGACCCGAACGCAACAGGCGTTTACACTTACGAATGGCACCTCGACCCTAGTTTGGGAGCTGGCATCCAAGGCACGGGCGTTCCGGTTTTGGACAAAATCATTTACCCAGAATGGCTGGACGAGGCCGACCAGCTTCGCCCTGCTGGCCACCCAAACAGCATCTATGGCGGCAACATCGAGGAAGGCACAGACTACTGGAAAGAAATTTCGCAGACTGGCAAAATCCAAAACTACGACCTGTCTTTTTCACAGGGTAACGAGCGTGGTGGTGTTCATTTTGGCGCCAACTATTTTGACCAAACCGGCGTCGTGATTGGAACTGGCTACACACGTATGGGTATCCGGCTCAACTCGAATTACAAATTCTGGAACGACCGTGTGACCGTTGGTCAAAACTTGGCCGTGAACCGTGGCACCCGCCTTTGGATGGACAATGGATTCGGTGGTGTGCCAGCGGCAGGCCCATACCGCTACAAGTCCATTTTGCCAGTGCGCACCGAGGATGGCAGGTTCTCTGGCCCTCCTGGTGGTGGCTTCTCCGACCGGGATAACCCTGTCGCACTTACGCATGACAACCGGGATGACCGAATTAAAAACGTAAAGATTTTCGGCAACGTGTACGCAGATGTCAAGCTGCTGGAAGGCCTGAACTTCCGCACCAACTTCGGTGTGGATTACGATGGTATCAATTCAAAGGACATCTTTCGTACCTACTCAAGGGGCTTTTTGGCCAACAACGTGGCTGAGTTGACGCTCCGCCAGTCGCACCTGACCAACTGGGTGTTCAATAACACCTTGTCTTATACCAAGGCAATTGGTCAAAGCGAATTCACCATACTAGGTGGTACGGAAGCTGTGAAAAATCAGATCAACATATTCTCCGCTACTGGAAAGGACTTTGCTTTGGAAACTGCGGACTACTTGCAGTTGAGCGCAGCCTCTGGCGAGCGCACCTCTTCCGGCGCTAGCACTGGCTTTGCGCTGTTTTCCTATTTTGGAAAAGTGAACTACGGCTACGGCGGAAAATACCTTGCATCGGCAACAATTCGCCGGGATGGTTCCAGCCGATTTGGTACTAAAAACCAATTCGCAGTGTTCCCAGCCGCCTCCATTGGTTGGAGGATAAGCGAGGAGGATTTTTTGAAGAACAACGACCTAATCAGCAACCTGAAAATCAGGGCTGGCTGGGGTCAGACAGGTAACCAGGATATCCTAAACGATGCCCGTTACGGTCTCTATCGTGCAGTTTACGCACCATCCAGCAACATCCTTCCTTGGGATGGTGGCTGTGCTCAAACGCCTTGCCCAGATGCGGCAACTTCTTATGATATTGGCAACAACGACTCAGGCATTCTGCCTTCTGGCTTCCTTGCTACGCAAACAGGTAACGATGAGCTGAAATGGGAAACCACCACAGAAACCAACGTCGGCCTCGACTTCGGTCTTTGGGAAAGCGCCATTGAAGGTACGTTCGAAGTGTTCAAGCGCTCAACTGCCGACATCCTCATCCAGCCAATCCAAATCGCCGCAGTAGGCGATGGTGCCCGCCAATGGGTGAACGGTGCTGATATGGAAACCAAAGGTTGGGAGCTTTCGCTGCAATACAACAGCCCGCTCAACCGCAACAGCGATTGGAGCTATGCCATCGGAGGGAATTTATCCCACTACAATTCCATCATCACGGACTTGCCAGAAGACTTGTGGTTGAGCTATCCGGGTAATGCTGAGCAGAACATCATCGGTCAGGCTCCGAATGCATTGTTTGGCTACCGCACTGATGGTATCTTCCAAAACCAGGCGGAAGTGGATGCCCATGTGGACCAAGTTGGTAAAAGGATTGGCGCACTGCGCTATGTGGACCTCAACAACGACGGTGTCATCAGCGCATTGGACCAGGAGTACGGTGGTGCCAACAGCGTACCTAAAGTGGAGTTCGGTCTCAATTTCCAAGTTAACTACAAGGCATTTGATATCAGCCTCTACACTTGGGGTGCATTGGGTCGAAAGGTTACGCCCGATGTTTTCCGCATGGAACTTGGCTCACTCGACAACGGCGAAAACGGTGGTGCTGCACAGCTCGATGCTTGGTCGCCTACCAACACGGGCAGCTACATCCCTGCCATCAGCAACAGCAACCGCCCATTCGGCTTTTCGCTCGACTACAATGTGCGCAATGGCAACTTCTTTGCCTTCCGGCAAGCGACCATTGGCTACACATTGCCAAAAACACTTCCTTTGAAAGGCATTTCCAGCTTGCGCATTTACGTGACTGGAGAGAACCTCGGCTGGATTGTTGACCGCAAAGGCTCCAACCAGTATCCACAAACGGGATGGTCGGTGGAGAACCGGGTAGTGGGTGTTTACCCAAAACCTGTACGCTTCTCGATTGGTGCTAATGTTGGGTTCTAACAACCCAATTTGAGACGATAATTCTTTTGGAATCTCAAGTTGTGTAACCACTTTTTAAATTTTAAAAACGAAAAAAATGAAAGGATTTTTCAATATTAAAACCTTGATGACGCTGGTTCTGGCCATCATCATCACTTCCAGTTGCAAGGAAGATTTTTTGGAAGTGAATCCGACCGGGGTCGTTTCAGATGCCGATTTAAGTTCGGTTGAAAATGCCGAAAAAATGGTCATTGCTGCCTATGCATCACTGGGCAACGATGGGCTTTTGGCACATCAATACGAGGACATGTGGGTCTATGGAAGCGTGCGCTCTGACGATGCCTACAAAGGTGGTGGCAGTATCGGCGACCAGTTCGACAGTCACTTGGTCGAGGTGTTCTCGCTGAACACGCCTGCCAACGGCAATGCTAACTTGATGTGGACGTACCTCTATGCAGGTATTTCAAGGGCAAATGATGCTATGCGCCGCATTCAAGCGCTCGATGAGGCCGAATACCAAGCAAAAGCTGGCGTCAGCAGGGCGGAACGTTTGGCAGAAATGCGCTTCATCCGTGGACATTTTGAGTTCATCCTGAAAGTGCTTTTCAAGTACCCTGTGTATATCGACGAGAACATTGAAAAGCCAGACATCATCAACGTTGGCAACCGGGAAAAGACCGACCAGGAAGGTTGGGCCTACATTGCTGAGGAGTTCAGGAATGGTGTAAAAGAGCTGCCCGATTCACAAGCCGATGAAGGACGGCCAACACGCAATGCTGCACGTGCCTACTTGGCAAAAGTGTTGCTTTACAAAGCTTATGTGCAAAACGACCAGCACCAAGTGACCAGCATTACTTCCTCCGAACTAGAAGAGGTGGTTAGCCTGATTTCTGAAATTGAAGGCACTGCCGAGTATGGGCTTTACGATGATTATGCGAAGAATTTCCTTTGGGAATATGAAAGTGGCTCGGAGTCTGTTTGGGCCGTCATGCGCTCTATTGACGATGGTTCACCAGAAGGTAGAGGCAATTTTTCGACTGGCCTAACTTCTTCGCTCGGCCCAGGTTATGGTTGCTGCTCGTTCAACCATGGTTCGCAGAATTTGGCGAATGCTTACAAGACTGACGCCAACGGCCTGCCATTGTTTGACACTTACGACCAAGGACCACAAATAGCGACAGTGACGGATGTGCAGGCAAACAACATTGACCCACGTATTGCCCACACTTTGGGCATTATTGGCATGCCGTTCAAGTACGACCCGAACCGCATTTTTGATGAGACCTATTCTCGTGTTCCAGGGGTTTATGGGTATAAATTGGGCATGAAAGACCAAGAATTGCCCACGTCGCCTGCCTTTCGCCAGTACCAGGCTTTCTTTAGCATTGCGAGGAACACCGACCAAATCCGGTACGGCGACTTGTTGCTCATGAAGGCAGAAGCACTCATCGAGCTGAACCGAGTGAGCGAGGCTTTGCCCATCATCAACAGCATCCGTACGCGGGCAGCCAGCGCAGCCAGCGTTAGCCGCCTCGTATTTGCTGATGGAAGCCCTACGGGCAAATGGAACGTAGGTACATACACTTCATTGGGTAGCCAAGACGAAGCTCGCACCAAGCTCCGTTGGGAACGCCGCATGGAGCTGGCGTTCGAGTCAAAGCGCTTTTTCGACTTGGTTCGCTGGGGCGCCGCAGAGCAGACGCTGAACGCTTATTTTGCTTCGGAGAAGACAAGGCGTGATTACTTGATTGATGCACATTTCACGGCTGGCAGGGATGAATACCTCGCCATTCCACAGCAGCAAATCACGATTAGCCGGGGGCTGTACACACAGAATCCTGGGTACAATTAAAGATGAATGATTAGTCATAAATTGGGGCGCCCTGAGGAGGCGTCCCAATTTCTTTTTTCGCCATCCACCGTAAATCTGCGTCCATGAAAAATCTTATACTTTTGGCTTTCTTGGTTTTTGTAGTCCAAAATGCCAATGCACAAGCTTTTACCAAAATAGAAATAGCGGCCAACCTTGCCCAAATTGAAAACACAAATGGTGTGGCAGTGGCCGATTATGACCAGGACGGCGATTTGGATGTATTTTTCACAGGCATTAAAAATTTTCAACCCAACGACCAGAAGACCTGGAACCATTTGATGAAGAATAATGGAGATGGAAGCTTTAGCGACGCCACCATCGAGGCGGGCTTTGGCGTCCAGTACATCAACGAGGGACTGAAAGCAGAGCGTGGCGAAAAAATGGGTGCTTCTTGGGGTGATTACGACAATGATGGATTCCCTGATATATTTTTAGCGAACAGCCGCTTCGACCAGCTTTACCACAATAACGGAAACGGGACTTTCACTGACGTGACTGCCCAAGCGGGCGTAGAAGGCTGCAATGTCTGCTACTCTTCCTCTGGCCTTTGGTGGGACCACGACCGTGATGGCGACCTTGACTTATATGTTTCTGTTTTAAACAATGAAAATATCATGTACCGCAATAATGGCGACGGTACATTTACCAATATAACAGAATCGGCTGGGCTAAAAGGAGCAGATAATGCGATAACTTGGTCAAGTGTGGCCATAGACGCAGGAAAGGATAATATCCTCGATTTATATTGTTTGAACGATACGCAGGAAAATGAATTTTTTGAAAACCGCTCTGGTCTAAAATATAACGAATCAGCCTTGGCATACCGCATTGCGGATGAGGGTGCAAGTATGGGTTTTGCAGTCGGTGACTGTAACAATGACGGGCTTTTTGACATTTACGTCACCAATATTTACAACCACCATCCAAATCCACTATACATGGATTTGGGCAACAGGAGATATGCCAATAAAGCAAAAGAATATGGGGTAGAGGATACCGGTTGGGGTTGGGGAACGCAGTTCTTCGATTTTGACCATGATGGCGATGAAGACCTAGCTGCCGTTAATGGGCCAATTGATGAATTATATGGTGATGTACAACCGGATATTGATAATTTTCTTTTTAAAAATATGCTTTTAGAAGAAGAGATGCGCTTCGAGAATATATCGACAGCATCTGGGTTTGCAGGGAAAGCTAAAAGTAAGGGTTTGGAGGTCTTTGATTACGATATGGATGGCGATTTGGACATGGTAGTGGCCAATATGGAAGAAGGCGCCTATTTTTTTGAAAACAATACGGTAAAAAATGATGACCCTACTGCCAAAAACTGGCTGGAAATCAAGCTGGAAGGTACAGTCTCCAACCGAGATGCATTCGGAACAACGGTAAAAATTAGGATGGGCGATAAATGGCTGTACCGTTACCACCACGGGGCGGCTGTTTTTGGACAAAGTATCAAACCAGTCCATTTTGGCGTCGGTGCTGCTGCGATGATTGACGAGATACGCTTCACTTGGCTGACTGGCAAAACCGAAGCGCTTTACGATATACCCGTCAACCAGATTATGAATTTCAAAGAAGGCAGTGGGGTAGAAGTGCAAGAAGAAACCGGCTCAAACCCAAATGGTGGGGCTATCGTTGAGCAACATTTTGCAAAGCCAAACCCTTTCCATGAAGTAACGACCCTACATTTTGAGTTAGCAAATATTGGCACGATGCGCCTGAAAATTATTTCGGCCATGGGCCAAGTCGTTTATCAAACAACAGGAGAACTACAGGAGCCAGGTATTTTGGAAATACCATGGGATTCGGCAGAATTGTCTGCTGGAATTTATTTTTACGAAGGCAAAATGGGAGATAAGCGCTTTGTGGGTAAACTGGTCAAGTCAAGCAAATAAACACAACTGGCATTTTTAAAAAAATAGCCCTTCGAATTGTCCAGCCCCTGGGTTCCGTCAGCGTCAGCTCAACAGCGGCGTCAAACTTATACCTGCTGTACTTGAATTACGAATCCCTACTCCACGTCCTTCACACACCGGAATCCTGTGTGGTTCAGTCCAGTGTCCACGCTTGACCCCATGCGTCGGGCATTGCGATAACCTGAACAGTAATCGTCGTTGCACAGGAAAGAACCGCCCCGAATTACCTTCTCTTGTTGGAACGGCATATTGGGATTGTACCCCTTGTTAGGGCCTTTCGAGTTTGCCGCTTTTGCGTTTTCGCTTTTGTAAAACTTGAAATCGAACCAGTCACCGCACCATTCCCACACGTTGCCCGCCATATCATACAAACCATAGCCGTTGGGAGGAAATGATTTGACTGGGGCTGCAGCGAAGAACCCGTCCTTCAATTCATTTTTGTAAGGGAACATGCCCTGCCAGAAATTGGCCTTTGGTGCGCCTTCATTGGCCGCTTCGTTTCCCCAGGCGTAAATCGCATTTTCCAAGCCACCCCTTGCCGCCCATTCCCATTCGGCCTCGGTGGGCAGTCGCTTGCCTGCCCATTTGGCGAA
>JAHEAS010000180.1 GCA_024642645.1 Saprospirales bacterium
ATTGACAAACAGGCAGCCAAGCACGACCGGGTGATTGACTGCCTGCTCCAGTTCCACATCGCCGAGGAGGAAACCAAGTTCGGGCTGGACGAAGCGGAGGCCGTCGAACTCCTGCAATCTGCTGATTTTCAAAACTTTAAAAACGTTCGCATCACGGGCGTGATGGGCATGGCCACTTTCACTGACGACCAGGTGCAAGTGCGGCGGGAGTTCCGGCACTTGAAAGGGATTTTTGACAATTTGAAGGCCCGTTTTTTCCAAAACCAGCCCAGCTTCAAGGAAATCTCGATGGGCATGAGCGGCGATTACTTGATGGCCGTGGAGGAGGGCAGCACGATGGTGCGGGTGGGGACGCTGTTGTTTGGGGTGAGGTGATACTTTGCAACCCGCCCAACATACTCGCTATTTGGATCCCATTCATCCTCATCAAAACGGTACTTTTGCGTTAGCAAATCAACTGCCCACAAATCAATTTTTTTATGAAAAAATTATCGCTCCTAGCCCTTTTTGTCACAGTGCTTGGCTTCGCCAATGCCCAGATTTTCAACCGAATCTATGCCCCCGTTACCGAAAATGACACCCCACTTGCCAACCCCTGGGCAGGCGGCTTCAATGCCCCCCAGTGGTCGGCTGTTGACTTAAACAATGATGGGAAACAGGACCTCTACGCCTTCGACCGCAACGGTGACAAGCATATTTGTTTCATCAATGAGGGAGGCCCCGGCGAAATGAAATACCAGTTTGCACCACAATACGCCGCTAATTTCCCACTATGCCGCTTTTTCACCCTGCTCCGTGATTACAACCGGGACGGCGTGATGGACCTTTTTGCGAGTTCACTGGACGAAGGCATCGCGGGCCTGAAAGTTTACACGGGCAGTTACGTAAACAATCAACTAGTATTCAATCGGGTCTCTTTCCCTTGGCTTTTTGATGTGCTTTTGATAGAGGCAGGAGGCGCACCTACCCAGCTTCCAGTCAATGCTGGGGATTATCCCGCCATTGACGACATAGATGGGGACGGCGACCTAGATGTGCTGGCTCTTGGCGTCACCGGCTCTAAGGTCTATTTCTACAAGAATATTGCGCTGGAGTCAGGGTTCACCGATGATACGCTCCTTTTCACCATCATGGACGACTGCTGGGGCAAGTTCTATATTCCTGCTTTTTCACAATCTATGCTGTTGAGCACGGACCCAAATATGTGCGTGTTTTTCCAAAATCCAGAGGGCGAGATTGAGGAGCGGGGCGGGGTACACGGCGGCGCTACGCTGTGCACTTTGGACGAAGACAACGATGGTGATAAGGAACTGTTATACGGTGACCTGATTTATCCTCACATCATTCGTGGGAAAAACTGTGGGTCGGCACAGGCCGCTTGGATTTGCGAGCAAGACACACTGTACCCGAGCTACACTGCTCCGACGAATATCATTGATTTTCCGGCCTCCTTCCACCTCGATGTGGACAATGACGGTTTGAAGGACCTGATTACATCGCCAAACATTCCGCAGGGTGGGTTCGATGAAAACGTTGTTTGGTTTTACAAGAACACCCAAAGCAATGAGTTTCCCATATTTGATTTGCAGAATGACCGCTTTTTGGAAGATGGAACCATTGACCTCGGCACGGGTTCAAACCCGGCGTTTGTTGACTACAATGCCGATGGACTGCTTGATTTTGTGGTGGGTAACGAAACCGCCTACAAGCCCAATTTTGTCAAGGACTCTCGCTTGTTTTTGTACAAAAACGTGGGGACGCCCAGCGAGCCAGCCTTTGAACTCGTGAACAGCGATTGGCTGAACTTTAGCCAGTTCGTTGACCCTAATTCACAGCCTTATGCCTATGCGCCCACCTTTGGTGACGTGGATGGCGATGGCGACCTGGACCTCGTGGTGGGCGAGCGGCAAGGCCGTCTTTTCTATGGTCAAAACCTCGCAGGACCGGGCAATCCGCTCAGTTTTGCTCCTATTATACCTTATTGGAAAGGCATTTCAGTCGGCCAGTTTTCCACGCCTTGTGTCCACGACATAAACCACGACGGACTTGGCGACCTGGTAATTGGCGAGTACAAAGGCACCATCAATTACATGCCGAATATCGGTACGGTCGGCAATCCCGACTTTCATTCAAACCCCGATGAAGCCCCCAACAATTGGAGTTTTGGCGCCATCAGTACCCGGCAGCCGGGCTACACCACGGGCTACAGTGCGCCAATCGTTATTGAAACCATGGACAGCACCATGTTTCTCGTGACAGGCACGGAACTGGGCTATCTCAAATATTACAAAATCAATCCCGACAGCATTGATGAAAGACCAACTTTTCAGGGTGATGTTGGTGGGGCTTTCGACCTGATTGATGAACAGCTCGGTGCGGGCATGAGGGAGGGTAAAATCACCCGTGCCAGCTTCGGCGACCTCAATGGCGATGATTTTATTGATTGTATCGTCGGAAACCACCGGGGCGGCTTGGCACTTTACAGCTCACCCATCATCATGGATGGTAGCGTAGCGGCGCACGAGGTGAAGCCCACGGTCGGCGTTGACATTTACCCAAACCCCACAGGTGATTTCCTTTTTGTAAATATCAAAACGGAAGGCAATCCGGTCTGCAAATACCGCATTTTTAGTGCGCTAGGCCAGTTCGTTGGTAGTGGCGATTTGGACTTTGCAAGCAAAAAAATGGACGTTACCAACCTAGGTTCAGGACTCTATTTCTTGGAATTGCAGGTAGGTGGAACGCAAGTTACAAAGCGGTTTGTGAAACGGTGATGGGTTGATAAAAGTTGATAAGGGTTGATTTTGGGTTGATGGGGTTGTCGTCATGCGGGAAATCAACCCTTGTCAACCACATCAACCCTTATCAACTCACAAAGAAACGCCATCACATCCACCCCGTCGGGATAGTCGCTCAGGCTAGGTTCTTGCGATTTTCCGAAGGAAATAGTGGGTAAACTGAGCAAATCCGGCTTCGCCACGATGCACTGGATTTCCTCGTTGCGGCTCGTCAGTTCCGCTTCCAGTGCAGCCTTATCTTCGTAAAATTCATAGTGCAGCGTGGCGATTCGGCTCGCAATGGCCTTATTCTCGGCGAGGATGATGCAGCCATTGTTGAAGTACGGCACTTGGTTCAGCATCAGCAGGGCGAGGTTGTAGTCGAAATTGTTGCGGAACTTCGAGTGGTTGGCGAGCTCCTTGTAGTCGTGCAGGCGCTCCATCAGCGCCGCAAAATGGTAGCCTTTCGGCAAATACAGCTTTGAAACATTGCGGCAGCCCAAACCAAAAAAACGGAACACGTCCTTGCCGAGCGCATGAAAATCATCTTCTGTCTCCGTGCCGTCGAGCACGGCCACGGCGTTGCGGTTCTTGCGGATGATGTGCGGGTATTTCCCAAAATATGCCTCAAAGTACCGGGCCGAATTGTTGCTGCCTGTGGCAATCACGGCATCCACGCCATTTATTTGCTCCGCAACTTCAAAAAAATCGCTGGTGCCGGGCGTGTATTTTTCCAACAATTGCAGCAAGTACGGCAACAGAAACTTGTCCTTGTCCGACAGTTTTATCTTCGCCCGATGCCCCGCCACGAAGGTGCAGACGAGGTCGTGAAAGCCCACCAGCGGCAGGTTTCCAGCCATTACCATCCCGACTGTGTGTAACTCGGAAAGGATTTCCGGGATACTGTACGCTGCCGCCCATTTTTCCAATTTGTTTTTATCCAAAAACTGCGTCGCAATGGCCCGAATGGCCAACTCCTGATTCTCCTTCGTAAACCAATTATTGTTGTAATGCGTGCGGTGGATGACCGCATCGAGGTAGTCGTCCGGCTGCAGCAGCTGCTCGCCGAGGCGGGCAAGGGCGGATATGCGCTGTTCTAAGTTCATTTACGATAAATACATTTGCGATTTACGATTTTAGATTTACGATTGAGGTACTGCCCCAATCGTAAATCCAAAATCGTAAATCGTAAATCCCTTCATTCCTGATCAAGCGTTAGCTTCTGCTTCCTGTCTGTCACATACGTGCGCCAGCGGGCCAGGCAGTCCTGCATCGGCATGGGCAGTTCGGAGTCGAACTTCATGTGTTCCCCGGTACGGGGATGTACGAAGCCGATTTCCTTGGCATGGAGCGCTTGACGTGGCAAAATTTCGAAGCAATTTTCCACAAACGACTTGTATTTGCTGAACACCGTTCCTTTCATGATGCGGTTGCCGCCGTAGCGTTCGTCGTTGAAAAGCGGGTGGCCGAGGTGCGACATGTGTACCCGGATTTGGTGGGTACGCCCCGTCTCGAGCTGCAGTTCCATGTAGCTGACATAGTAAAGCCGCTCAAGCACCTTCCAGTGGGTGATGGCCAGCTTACCCTCGTTATCCTCCATCACCGCCATTTTCTTGCGGAAGCGGGGGTGCCGGCCTATGTAGTTTTCGATGGTACCCTCCTCTACCTCTTCCTCCATTTCGCCCCAAATAATGGCGTGGTAACGGCGGTGGATGGTATGGTCGTGAAACTGTTTGGCGAGGGAAAACATGGCAAATTCCGACTTTGCCACCACCATCAGACCGGAGGTGTCTTTGTCGATACGATGCACGAGGCCGGGGCGGTTGTCGGGGTTTCCCTCCATCACGGGCAAGTCCTGAAAGTAATAGGCCAAGGCATTTACGAGGGTACGGCGGTAGTTGCCCACCCCGGGATGCACCACCATGCCAGCAGGCTTGTTCAGTACCAGCAGGTCGTCGTCTTCGTAAATGATGTTGAGTGGAATCTTGTCGGGATGCACCTTCACAGAATCCTCCATGGGTTTGGGCATCAGGACCTCCACCACGTCGTTCGGGCGGATTTTGTAGTTGGCTTTCTCCTCCTCGTCGTTCACCTTCACCAGTCCCGCCTTAATGGCGTTCTGTACCCGGCTCCTCGAAATGCCAAATATCCGTTCGGACAGAAACTTGTCGAGCCGCATTACGCCTTGGCCCTTGTCCGCCACATAACTATGGGGTTCGTAATAATCTTCGCTTAACGTCATTCTATCAGGTACACCTCGCATTTTTCACAATTTCACGGTTAAATGGCTTAATGGTTGTGGGTTTTCCAAAAGGGACTCCTGTGGAGCCAGTTCCATGTTTTCGGGGAAAAGATTGCAAAATAACGCAACTTTCACCCAACCAACCCGGCAGTTTTTCATTTTCCGTTTTGAAATTGGTTTTGCTTGCGCAATTTTGCCGCTCCAATCCCCAACAATTCAACAATAAAACAATTCAACAATGCCTCCTCACATCGAATCCATTTGCGCCAAAGAAACCCACGACCCCCGCACTACCAAGCCGCACATTTTGCCGCTGTACGCCACCTCGTCGTTCGCATTCGAGAACATTGACGAGGGCATCGAGATTTTTTCCAACAAAAAAGAAGGCCACGGCTACAGCCGCTACGGCAACCCCACCGTAGATGCGGTAGCCGCCAAAATAGCCGCACTCGAAGCTGCCGGAACTGGCGTCGAGGCAGCGGGGATGCTGTTTTCCAGCGGTCAAGCCGCCGTCAGCACGATGGTAATGGGCCTACTGAAATCCGGCGACAAAATCCTCACACAGGGCAACCTCTACGGTGGCACCACGGAGCTTTTTGTCAAAATTTTCCAACCGTTTGGCATCGAGACCATCCTCACCGACCTGCACGATTTGGGCAAAGTGGAAGACTTGATAAAAAACGACCCCACCATCAAACTGCTCTATTTAGAAACGCCCGCCAACCCGACCCTCGCCTGCGTGGACATCGCTGCGCTGGCCAGCATTGCGAAGCGGCATGGAAGGTTGAGTGCCGTGGACAACACCTTCGCCACGCCCTACCTCCAGCAACCACTGCGCCACGGCGTGGATTTCATCGTGCACTCCACCACCAAGTTCCTCAACGGCCACGGCAACTCCATCGCCGGGGCGCTCGTCACCTCGCACACGGCGCAAATGCGCATGGGCGGCAGCATCTGGCAAGCCATGAAATTGGCGGGGACTAACTGCTCGCCTTGGGAGGCTTGGCTGGTTCACAACGGCATGAAAACCCTCGCCGTGCGCATGGAACGCCATTGTGACAATGCGCTCCGAATCGCCGGGTTTTTGGAACAAAACAAGCATGTGGAGCGGGTGAATTACTGCGGACTGCCCTCGCATCCCGACCATGAAATTGCGAAGCGGCAAATGAGCGCCTTCGGCGGGATGTTGAGTTTCGAGCTGGCAGGTGGCTTGGAGGCTGGCGTGAAATTTATGAACAATATCAAGTTCTGCACGCTGGCGCCTACGCTCGGCGACGTGGATACGCTTATTCTGCACCCGGCCAGCATGTCGCACCTGAATATCTCGAAAGCGGTACGCCTAGCCAACGGCATCACGGATGGGCTGATTCGCCTCTCTGTAGGCATCGAGCATGTGGATGATATCATCGGGGATTTGGTGCAGGCGATGGGGTAAATAGGGAATTGGGAATTAGAAATTGGGAAATTGGGGGTGATGGGTTAGCTTTGGGATTTTAAACTATTCACGAGCTTCCTTCTGCCGTTTTACAAAATCATTCAATCCATGAAAAACTTCTTTAAGGCCATCGCTGATTTCTTTTCTTCGCTTTTTGGTAAAAAAACAGCGCCAGCTCCAGTGCCTCAGCCTTCAACTCAAACAAAATCCCCGAACGACCGGAAGCCTGACGAGGTGGAGGACAGCTCCGATGTACCGCAGGATACCGTCAACACCGTTACGGTGATTGATGTGATACCCGATGCACCCGGCCCTTTCGCCGATGACGACAAAGAAAATGCGGTGGATAGCGAGGAGACCCCGACGACCCCAGGGCCTTCCACCCCACCAACGCCCACTACCCCCACGACGCCTTCTACGCCTTCTACGCCAACGACTCCCACCACGCCAGCTGCGAAACCCCGCTACCTCTGGTGCCTCGACAACGGACACGGCAAGCTGCAGCCCGGCAAGCGTTCGCCACTTTTCGACGACGGAACAAACCGCTTT
>JAHEAS010000181.1 GCA_024642645.1 Saprospirales bacterium
CGTTCGCACCACCATCCGCAAAAAGCTCGGCGCTGGCCACGTCGAAGTACAGGTGAAGCTTCACCGTTTTATCTTTTGAAAACCTGGGGGCAGTGCTTGGCTGATTCGCAAAATCTGCCGAAAACGAGGCATCGCCTGCTTTCATACGGTCACTGAAAAACTGGTTGTTAGCTGCATCGTAGCCAATCCGGTAGCTTTCGCCTTTGGCATTGGAAAGCTCCACACCGAAGCGCCCTTTACCGTCGGAAGGCAATGCCATTTCCAGCTCCACTTCCGACAGGGTTGGTGAAAAACCAAGCTGTGTGGTGAGGTCGAGGTCTGCTCCCAGTTCTGTTTGTGGGAGGTCAAAAGGCTTTGCCCGCAAGGCCTGCAATTCCTGGACTGGCTCAGAAAAAATGCGGTAACCAGCCTCTGTTTTGCGAAGCGAAAGCGACCAGGGAATGGTCATTGCGTTGCGCCATTCCACCGTTGGCACTTTGTTGGCGTACTGCCAGTTGCTCATCCAACCGAGCAGCAGGCGACGGCCATTGGGCGCATCCGACCAGGTGACGCCGGCGTAGTTGTCCTTGCCGCCATCGAGCCAGACGGCTTGGCCGCCAAGTACGTTCTTTGCAAAAGCAGGGTCGAGGTTGAAATTTTTACCATCAAATTTCCCCACAAAATACTGCGTGCCGGAGCCACCATTGGGTTGGCCGGGGTTGAGGTTCACGATGAGCGTCCACAGTTTTTCGCCAGTACCTTCCACCGTAATTGGGAAGAGGTCGGGGCATTCCCAAACGCCACCGTGAGCGCCCAGTGCATCTCCAAACTCACTGAGTTTCGCCCATTTCTTCAGGTCTTTCGACCCCCAAAATTCGATGTGCTGACCCACGGCGAGGGTGACCACCCACTGGCTGCGCTCCTCATCCCAGACCAGTTTTGGGTCACGGATATCTTTGATGTTGCCGGGATTTGGGATGACGGGATTGCCCTCGTATTTTGTCCAAGTGCGCCCCCGGTCGTTGCTGTAAGCAATTGCTTGGGACTGGTAGTCGCTCTTGCCTGCCTTCTCGCCCGGCATGTAATGGTATGTGTACATGGCCACGAGCGGCGGCTGGCCGTCTTTTCCAAAGCCCGTTGAATTTTTCCAATCCACGACCGCTGAACCGGAGAAAATGTACCCGAGCGAATCGGGGTAAAGGGCAATGGGCAGGTTTTCCCAATGCACCAAATCTTTGCTGACGGCATGCCCCCAGTGCATTGGCCCCCAGACCGTGGAGTCAGGGTAGTGCTGGTAAAACAAGTGGTACTCTCCGTCGAAATAGACCATGCCGTTGGGGTCGTTGGTCCACTTTTCTTTGGGTGAATAGTGGAACTGCGGGCGGTGTTTTTCGTGGTAGCTGGCCGCTTGGGTTTCGGCGGTTTCGACTGGCGGGGTTGGCTCATTGCCGCCGCAAGCGGCAAAAATGATGGTCAACATGGCAAGTAAAAAACAGGTTTTCGTTTTTTGTAAAAATTCCATAAGTTATTGTTTTTCAGTCAATTAGTTTGCAAAATTGTTTCGATTTCTGACTCAGCAATGACAGGTGTCCCGCCCTGCTTCGTAGCGACCAACGCTCCCATTGCGCAAGCAAACTGCAGGCATTGGGAGGTAGCATCTCCTACCAGCATTTTGCTCAAAAAGGAAGCGAGGAAGGCATCGCCGCTACCGATGGTATCTTTCACTGTCACCTTGAATCCGGGATGCTCGCAATAACCAGACTCGTCAAGGCAGGCAGCACCGTTGCTGCCACGGGTCACGATGAGGGTTTCCAGCCCAAATTTCCTCCTCAAGAATTCCATCTGGTTAAGCGGCGTTTGGAGTTCAGCCCAGTAACCGCTGAGGAGTTCGAGTTCCTCGTCGTTCATCTTCACGATGTCGGCTTGAGTGAGCAATTCTTCGAGGAGGTTTTTTGAGTAAAACGGCTGTCGGAGATTCACGTCGAGCACCCGCAGTGGAGCTACTTCCAGCAGTTCCAGCAGTGTGCGTTTTGTGCGGCCGTTGCGGCAGGCAAGGCTTCCAAAAACCAGGGCGTCAGCCTCTTTCACGGTATCGAGCATCTCGCTGTCGGGATGGATAAAATCCCAGGCGGCGGGCTGTACGATGTCGTAACTGGGTGAGCCTTTTTCATCCAGAACGACATTGACCGTACCTGTGGAGAAAGTATGATCAGACTGAACGAGGTGGGTAGAAACGCCTTTGGTATTCAAGAAGTCCAATAGTTCCTTGCCCAAGTCGTCATTGCCGACCCTGCTAATCATCTGAGCGCTCAGACCCAATTGATTGACGTGGTAAGCCACGTTCATGGGTGCCCCACCAGCGATTTTGCCGGAAGGCAGCAAGTCCCAAAGGACTTCGCCAAAGCAGATGACAGTTGGTGTGGACATGTTTGTTCTTTTTAAAATGGAGTTCGGGAATGGACATTCCCGAAGCTCCGTTACTCTCACTAAATTGGTATGTATGAAACTATCTTTTTATTGCTAGTTGTTTCTCCAAATCCTCCAATGAAACGCCTTTGGTTTCCGGCATCATCCGCCAGGTCCAGAGCAATTGCAGCACCATCATAAAAGCAAAAAATGCGAATACTGGAGCTGCGCCAATGCTATTGAAAAGCACAGGTACTACCGATGGTATGGCGGCTGCCAAAACCCAATGCACTGAACTACCAAACGCCTGGCCACTTGCCCGGAGGTGGGTGGGGAAAATCTCAGAGATGAAAACCCAGATAACTGCACCTTGCCCCACTGCGTGTGCAGCGATGAACAAAAAGAGAAAGATGGGCACAGCCATCCCTTTTATACCCAAGGCAAAGGTTACCGCCACCAACGAAAGTGAAATTATATAGCCGACCGAGCCAACATACATGAGCTGCCGACGACCAAAGCGGTCAATCAGCGACAGGCCAATGAGGGTGAAAATCAGGTTGGTCACGCCAATTCCCACGCTGCTCAGGAGTGCCGAACTCTTTTCCAATCCAGCTATTTCGAAAATGCGTGGGGCATAGTACAGGAAGGCGTTGATACCCGAAAACTGGTTGAAGAATGCGACCAAAAAGGCCAGCATCAATGGGAAGCGATATTTTGAACTGAAAATCGTTTCAGATTTGTCCACTACTTCGTGGTCGGCTAGGATACGTTGCATTTCTGCTTCCACGTCCATGCTGGGGTCAATCAGGCGGAGGGTCTTGGCAGCGGCTGCTCGGTCGTGTTTTTTCACGAGCAGCCAGCGTGGGCTTTTGGGCACGGTCAAAACCATCAACATATAAATAAATGCTGGAAAAGCCTCTACCCCAATCATCCAGCGCCAGGCGTTTTCACCCACATCACGCAACAAGAAGTTGGAAAGGAAGGCTACTAGAATGCCGAAGACGATGTTAAATTGGTACAGTGCCACGAGCTTGCCCCGGTTGTTGGCAGGTGCGATTTCAGAAATATAAGCTGGTGCAGCAATGGTAGAAGCTCCTACGCCAAGTCCACCGATGAACCTGAAAATTGCAAACACCCATGGGTCACCCGCCAGGGCAGAACCTACCGCAGATACCAAGTAAAATACACCAATCCAAAAGAGGGTCTTTTTGCGCCCAAGCTTATCGGTGGGAATGCCGCCGAACATGGCCCCGATAACTGTCCCCCAGAGGGCGGAGGCCATGACCACAACACCATGAAACAGGTCTCCATGTGGCCATAATGCTTGAAGTGAAAGATCGGCACCTGAGATAACTACTGTATCGAATCCGAACAGAAAGCCAGCTAGCGCCACGGTGATTGACCAAAAGAAGATTTTGCGGTGATTCATGTTTGCCATTTATACCGACAAACCTACCTCAACCTGCAACCGATGGGATTCATGATTATCCCAAATTACCTTAAAGATTGTTGCAAATTATTTTGCGAAGTTAAACTACTGAAATACAATGTTTTGCAAAAATAGATAATTGTCATAGACAATGTTCATCTTAGATATTGTTGCAACAGCTTTGGGACCGATGCAACATTAACTCCCCTCCTTCCTCCTAAATCCACTTGGAGAAACTCCATACCTCGACCGAAAAACCGTCGAAAAATAATCTGGCGAAGAATACCCCACTTGGTAGGCAATTTCTGCCACGGACAATCGGCCTTCCAGCAACAGTTCCTCTGCTTTTTTCAGTCGCAGGTTTTGGATATAATCGCTGATACTCTCGCCGAGCAAGGCGCTTACTTTTCTATAAAGTTGCGATCTTGAAAGACTGAACTCCTGACAAAGGTCGGCCACTTGGAAGTCTTGTCGGGTGTGGTGTTCCTCGATGTAAGTGATGAATTTTTTGACAAAATCACGGTCTAGTTGATTCGTTGTTTCGGGGACATCGGTCGCCACTTCTTCGGCTTTGAATGCGACTAATTTCTTACCAAAACTTTCCTTCAGCACCTCCCTGTTGAGCAGCAGCGATTTTATGTTTGCCAACAAATACTGGACATTGAACGGTTTGGTCAGGTAGGCATCCGCCCCGATTGTGGCTCCTTCGATTTGCTGTTCAATGGAACTGCGGGACGAAAGGATGATGATTGGAATATGCGAGGTGCGAATATCGGATTTTAGGCTGCGGGTGATAGTGAATCCATCCATGCCGGGTAGCATGAGGTCACAAATGATGAGGTCGGGCGTGGTATCGAAGGCTTTCTGAAGCCCTTCATTTCCGTTGATGGCGGAAGTAACCTGGTAGGTGCCTACTAGTTTTTTTCGAAGGAAAAATTGAAGGTCTTCATTGTCTTCAATAATGAGTATTTGCTGTGAGGTGGCGGGGGCCGTCTCGCTCATGGGCACTATTTCCTCCTTCATATCGGGCAGGAACAGAAACTCGCCCGAGGGAACTACTGACCTGTTTTCCAGAACGATTTGCCCTTCGTTCAAATGGGCTTTGCCTAATGGCAAGGCCACTGTAAAACGGCTACCTGTTCCTTTTGTGCTTTGCACGGATAGCTCCCCACTGTGCAATTCAACAAGTGTTTTTGAGAGAGAAAGTCCTAGACCAGTGCCTGTCAAATGCCGCACTTCCCCCTGATAAAACGCCTCAAAAACATGCGCCATTTCCGTCTCTGTCATGCCTATCCCACTGTCTTCGACATAGAATTTCGCTCTATTTTCAAAATTGTCAATCGAAATACTGAGATGAATTTTACCGTGATCGGGCGTGAACTTAAAGGCGTTTGAAAGCAGGTTGAACAGCACTTTGTCCATCATGTTTGTATCAAACCAAACAAACACCTGTTCTGCCTGGGTCAGCAGCTGGAAGTCAATATTGCGCTGTTGCGCTGTTTTCCCATAAGATTCCATGATGTTTTTCACGAAGCCGACAAGGTCGTTCTCGCTGGCCCGGAGCCGCATTTGGCCGCTTTCAGTTTTCCGGAAATCCATCAGTTGGTTCACGAGGCGGAGCAGCCGGAAGGCATTTTGGCGGATATGGCCAATGCTCTGTTGCATGTCTCGGCTGAGTTTCGGCGAGGGCAGCAGGTCTTCGGCAAAGCCAAGCACGAGAGTAAGAGGGGTGCGGAACTCGTGGCTGATGTTGGTAAAAAAATCAACTTTTGCTTGGGTGGCCCGCCGTACCTCGTCGGACATTTCCACTAGTTGCCGCTCATGTTCCAATATTTCTTCATTCTTCTGTTCGAGGCTTCGGTTGGCAGCTTGTTTAGCCTGAAGGGATTTCCATAGAAAAGCACCAAGTGTCAATGCCAGCAGCAAGCTCGACAGCAGGATGAAAATATAGACCCGCTGGTTCCGATAAATAATTTTTAGTGTTTGAAGACTGCTTAACTGCTCGTCAATGCTATGCTGGAGGCTGTTCACCTTTTTCATCTGATTGTGAAGAATGCGAGCATTGCTGCTGTTGATGACAATGGTTTGAAGGATGTTTCTCCTTTCGAAGGGCAAATGATTGAGGATGGCCAACGCCAATTGAATAGCCTCGCCGCCACCGGTTGGATATAGCATGGATGCATTGAGAATGCCGTCTTCCACAGCTTGGATACCCTGACCTGTGCCGGGTATGCCGTCTATTCCCACGAAGAACATCCCTTTGGCCCGGTCATGTTTTTGGGCGATTTTGTACGCCGTTTCAGCCAGTAGGTCAGTATGGCCAAAAATGATATTTGCATCTGGGTGCTTCCGTAATATTGGCGGTAATGCCAGTTCCAAATCTTTAACATCCAGTGGAATTTCAATTTTGTCCACCACCTCAACATGTTTAAAGGGCGCCAACCCATCCCGAAACCCACGATGGCGTTCAACTGCGGGCGAAATGGTCATCATCATTTGTATCTCAATGGCTTTGCCTGGGTGGCTGAACTGGCTGGCAATGTAGCGGGCTGCCGTTTCGCCAACCTCGTAGTTGTTGGCGCCGATATACGCAGTGTACAGCTCTGAATCGGTTTTTCTGTCAATCAAAATAACCGGTATCCCAGCTCGATAAACCTCCTCGATGATAGGTGTGAGCGGCTTGGACTCATTTGGGGAAACGATTAGTAGGTCGATGCCTAGGGCCTTTAGTTCCTTGATTTGGCCAATTTGCTTTTCACTGTTGGTGCCAGAGATTCGCATTTCAAAATCCAACTCTGGATGGAGTGCCAGTTCCCGGTACATCTCGCTGTTCATTACATCGCGCCAAGCATCGTCCGAGCATTGGGAGAAGCCGATGAGGTATTTTTTTGGTTCAGCAATTGGGGTGCAAGCTTCCAGTAGAAGCAGAAAGAAGATAAAAAGCGGCCATAGAATATTGCGCATTTGTTCAATAGCTTTGTTGAAACGTG
Organism: Saprospirales bacterium; assembly: GCA_024642645.1. GTDB lineage: Bacteria > Bacteroidota > Bacteroidia > Chitinophagales > Saprospiraceae > UBA6168. The sequence goes on from JAHEAS010000181.1 coordinate 6,805, forward strand.
CCGAATCAAAAGTAAGACAAGGTAGCACAAAAAAATGCTTTGAGCTTATATCCATAAACATAATCACTGGCTATCCATGAACAAAGCAACAGTCAATTCTATTGTGAATCGCAATGCAAGCAGCTCAAAAAATCCGGCAATTATAGCCTGTGACACTATAAATTTCACACCACCTAATGGTTGG
>JAHEAS010000182.1 GCA_024642645.1 Saprospirales bacterium
AACAATCCCCCCAGTTTTTACACTTCCCACCATTATGAAGTCTGTAAGTACTACTCCCTCAACGAACATACTGCTGTGCCCGATGTACTGATTATCAGTACCTTAGCTTGGAAGCGGCTCACGCCACAGGAGCAAGAGTGGCTGCAGGAGGCAGCGGACGAGGCCACCATTTTCCAAAGAAAGCTTTGGCAAGAAGCGGAGCAGCAAGCACTGGATGCCGTGCAAAAAGCGGGTGTTGAGGTTATCCGTCCCGACAAATCCCTGTTCGTGGAGCGCACGAAGGGGATGTTGGAGGAATATGGAAAAGACCCGGTGATGCGGGGGCTGATTGAAAGAATACAAGCCGTACGTTGATGGAGATTGGTAAATTAGGGTGGGCCGCTACCCCAATTCCCCAATTCCCTAATTCCCTAATTCCCCAATTCCCTAATTCCCCAATTCCCCAATTCCCTAATTTCAAACTATGAAATCAACCATAGACAAATACCTCGCATACCTGCTCGTTTTCCTGATGGCAGTCATCACCCTCGATGTGTTATGGGGTGTGTTTACCCGCTATGCGCTCGAAAGCCAGGCTGGTTGGACGGAGGAGCTTGCCCGCTTTCTGCTCATCTGGATAGGGATGTTGGGGGCGGCTTATGCTTCAGGTCAAAAAATGCACCTCGCCATTGACTTGCTTTCCATAAAACTCCGTCCGAAGGCACAGGCAAGGCTCTTCATTTTCATCAACTTGCTCGTGGCCTGTTTTGCACTGACGGCCATGGTCGTCGGTGGGCTGCGGCTGATGTACATCACACACACGTTGGGGCAGACCTCAGCAGCGATGCGGATACCGATGGCTTTGGTTTATTTGGCGATTCCGCTGGCTGGTTTGCTGGTGTTTTTTTATAAAATAAATGATTTGCGCAGCCCAAAAGGACTGCCAACTGCCAACTGACTAACTGCCAACTCATGGAAATCCTCATCCTCGTTCTCGCCTTCCTTCTCCTCCTCGCCATTGGTGTGCCGATAGCCTGGAGCATCGGCATCAGCAGCCTTTGCACCATGCTGGTAAGTATTCCGGCACTGCCCGCCTTCACGACTGTGGCGCAGCGCATGGGCACGGGTTTGGACAGCTTTGCGCTGCTCGCCATTCCGTTTTTCATCATCGCCGGAGAAATTATGAACCGGGGCGGCATCGCCCGGCGGCTGGTGGATTTTGCAAAAACGCTGGTCGGTTCGCTACCCGGCGGTCTGGCACACGTCAACATCATGGCGGCGATGCTCTTTGGAGCCATTTCTGGTTCAGCAGTGGCGGCGGCGAGTGCCATTGGCAGCATCATGGGGCCAGCGATGGAAAAGGAGGGCTACACCAAGCAATTTGGCGCCGCAGTGAACATCGCTTCCTCGACCACTGGGCTGGTCATTCCGCCGAGCAATATCCTCATTGTGTACTCACTGGCGAGCGGCGGCGTGAGCATTGCGGCACTGTTTCTGGCGGGCTATATTCCAGGCATTTTGACTGGTTTTTTCTTGATGGTGGTGGCAGGTTTTTGGGCAAAATGGAAAAAATTTCCGGTGGGGGAGCGCAGCAAATTGGGGCAAGTGGTGCGCAGTTTTATCGCTGCTTTACCCAGTTTGTCGTTGCTGGTGGTGGTGATAGGCGGCATCGTCGCAGGTGTTTTTACCGCAACGGAAGCTTCGGCGGTAGCGGTGGTGTATTGCCTTGGGCTGGCGTTTTTTTACCAAGAAATAACCTGGAAAGATATTTCCCCCATCTTGCTGCGTTCCGCAGGCACAACGGCCATCGTCATGCTGCTTGTTGCGACCTCCATGAGCATGTCGTGGATTATGGCCTTTGAAAATATCCCCCAAAACATGACAGATTTGATGCTCTCCATCAGCGATAACAAAATCGTCATTTTGCTCATCATCAACCTGCTTTTACTGTTTGTCGGGGTTTTCATGGACATGACACCGGCAGTGCTCATTTTTACCCCCATCTTTTTACCGGTGGTAAAATCGCTGGGTGTTGACCCGACGCATTTCGGGATTATCATGGTGATGAACCTTTGTATCGGGCTTTGTACTCCGCCCGTTGGTTCGGTACTTTTTGTCGGTGTCGGGGTGGCTGGTACGACCATCCAGAAAGTAGTGAAACCCTTGCTGCCATTGTTCGCTGCCATGCTCGTGGCGTTGCTGCTTGTGACGTTTGTGCCGGAACTGAGTTTGTGGCTGCCGGGAGTGTTTGGTTTTTGAAAGTTAGTTTTTCACCCTCATTTTCATTTATCAGACCAGGGCCTTTCATGGTACGCTATCGCAATGCTTGAGCTTGTTGGCGAGTATTGCATTGAAAACAATAAGCGGTGGCCTGTTGCCAGACCACCGCTTATCAATTTATTACGATGTGGTTACTGCTTGAGCAATGACCGACTTCGCTGAAATCAGGCCAAGTCGAAACGGTCGAGGTTCATCACCTTGTTCCAAGCTGCCACAAAATCCTTCACGAACTGCTCTTCAGAATCACCGCATGCATACACTTCGGCGATAGCCCGAAGCTCTGAGTTTGAACCAAAGATGAGGTCAACACGGGTGCCGGTCCACTTAGGTTTGCCGGTTGCACGGTCACGCCCTTCAAACACGTCATCGGCTTCCGAAGTCGCCTTCCAGGTCGTACCCATATCGAGTAAGTTGACGAAGAAGTCATTGGTCAGCGTCTCGGGACGCTTGGTGAAGACACCATGTTGGGACTGCCCGAAGTTCGCATTAAGGGCACGCATACCGCCGACGAGTGCCGTCATCTCAGGTGCTGTCAGGGTCATCAGTTGTGCCCGGTCAACCAGCATTTCCTCAGCTGAGGCACTGTGTTTAGCTTTCAGGTAATTGCGGAAACCATCAGCAACTGGCTCAAGGACGGCGAAGGATTCTACATCAGTCTGCGCTTGCGAGGCATCGGTGCGGCCGGGCGTGAAGGGAACCTTCACATCATGGCCAGCCTTTTTAGCTGCCTGCTCGATGCCTGCACATCCGCCCAGAACAATCAAATCGGCGATGGAAGCCATCTTGCCACCTGACTGCGTACTGTTGAATTCCTTTTGGATGCCCTCCAGCTTCTGCAGCACGGTTGCCAGTTGAGCCGGGTTGTTAGCTTCCCAATTCTTCTGTGGTGCCAAACGAATGCGTGCGCCATTGGCGCCGCCCCGTTTGTCGGAACCACGGAACGTTGAAGCTGAGGCCCAAGCGGTGGATACCAATTGGGAAACGGAGAGCCCGGAAGCTAGGATTTTACCTTTCAGGGCAGCGATGTCCTGGTCGTCAATCAGTTTGTGCGTAACGGCTGGGGTAGGGTCTTGCCAAATCAGCTCTTCCTTTGGTACTTCTGGGCCGAGGTAGCGGGCGATTGGCCCCATGTCACGGTGCGTCAGTTTGAACCAAGCACGAGCGAAAGCATCTGCGAACTCGTCTGGGTTTTCGTGAAAGTGCTTTGAAATTGGTGCGTAAATCGGGTCCATTTTCAAGGCCATGTCAGCTGTGGTCATCATCAGGTTTTCCCGCTTCGATGGGTCGTGGGCAGCCGGTGCGGTACTTCCATCGGATACTACCGTAGGTTTCCATTGATGTGCGCCAGCCGGGCTTTTCGTCAATTCCCAATCATAGCCAAACAATACGTCAAAATAGGAATTGTCCCACTTCGTTGGCGTAGGTGTCCAAGCACCTTCAACGCCACTGGTAATTGTGTAAGCTCCATTCCCAGTACCGAATGTATTTTTCCAACCTAAACCTTGTTCTTCAATGCTTGCTCCTGCTGGTTCTCTTCCAACGTATTTGCCTGGGTCAGCGGCACCGTGTGCTTTGCCAAATGTGTGGCCACCAGCAACAAGTGCGACCGTCTCTTCATCATTCATCGCCATGCGGCCAAAGGTCTCACGAATGTCATGAGCGGATGCAAGCGGATCAGGATTGCCGTTTGGGCCTTCTGGGTTTACGTAAATCAGACCCATCTGCACGGCACCAAGGGGATTTTCGAGCTCCCGGTTTCCGGTGTAACGCTTGTCGCCAAGCCACTCCGTTTCAGCCCCCCAATAGATGTCTTGTTCGGGCTCCCAAATGTCTTCACGGCCACCAGCGAAACCAAAGGTCTCAAAGCCCATCGATTCCAGGGCGCAGTTGCCAGCCAGAATCATCAGGTCTGCCCAAGAGATTTTCTTGCCGTATTTCTGTTTGACTGGCCAGAGCAGCAAGCGTGCCTTGTCGAGGTTCCCATTATCTGGCCAGCTGTTGAGCGGGGCAAAGCGCTGTGAGCCAGAACCTGCACCACCACGGCCGTCAGCGATACGGTAAGTACCTGCGCTGTGCCACGCCATCCGAATGAAGAATGGCCCATAATGGCCATAGTCGGCTGGCCACCAGTCTTGGGAGTTAGTCATCAGCTCGAAGATATCTTTCTTAACCGCAGCAAGGTCGAGTGATTTAAAAGCTTCAGCGTAGCTGAAATCCTTGCCCATTGGGTCAGACAGGGAGGATTGTTGGCGGAGGATGTTCAACTTCAACTGGTTCGGCCACCAGTCACGGTTTGAAGTGCCAGCACCAGCAGTGTGCTTCAACGCCCCACCCATAAAGGGGCATTTGCCTGCACCGTTGGCATTTTCTGCAGATGTGTTCGTACTGTTTTTGTTATCCATATTTTGATTAATTTTTTGGCAAACATAATAGTTAACTTGCCAAATTGTTTACTGATTTATCTCATTTTACCTTTGATGGCATCTATTAAGTTTATGTGCGTTTAGTGGCATGAGTGTCCCGATAATTGGAAAAGGCAATTGCTCCCACCCTTTCATTTCAACGTTTGCTCCGCTCAGCGAGAACCACAATTTTAGCGCATTGGCCCTAAAAAATGCGGGGTTAACGGGAACAATCCCATTAACCCTGCCTCGCTGTTGCAAGCACTGTTGGTGCAGCAAATCATTGAGCTGTATAGAAATTGATTTGAGGCGGACCTTCCACCCCGGCGCTCATCATCAACTGTTTCTTCGCCTCAGAGGCAATGGCTGCTTTCCCTTTGGCCATATCCGTCACAACAAAGGAAATGAGCACCAGGTTTGGGTCGTCAACGCCCCGTGCCAGCGCACGGTCCACAAAGCCGTCTCCTGCACGAGCAGCCGTACCTTCCTCATCATACACTTTTAGCCATGCATCAAAGTCCTTGACCCGGTGGGTGATGATTACCCTGTCCGGTGTGGCAGCTGGATTCTCGTTGAACCGGATGGTGTTGTAGAAAGTAATCTCTGGGACGCCCGTGACGCCTCCATTCTGCATGGCCTCCTTCAGTCCAGGTGAGGTTGTGAAATCCTTGGCTTTTTGCAGATTGGCGGCCTTCATGGATACAAATACCAGGTTCGGGTTGTCTTTGTCCCGCATAATGGAAAGCGGTGTAAGTTCAGTGTCGGTCCTTGCTTGGGCATTGGCGTCGAATGCAGCCTTCCACTTGGCAAAGTCGGCTACCGTATGCTTGACGACCACGGCTGAAAACAAAGTAGCGGGTGCGGGTACGGCAGTTGTTTCAGCAGCGGGTTCTGTCGTGGCTTCTTTCGGTTCGCCTCCACAGGCGGAAAGGAAAATGGCGAAAAGCGTAGCCAGTAAAAGGTTTGGAAAATTGTGTTTGAAATTCATATTGCTTCAATTTAGAGTGGTGAAAAAATCGAGTTGATGTTTAGGGACGAAATTGCTTGTTTTATAAAAAGGACAGGTTCATCGATGGGTTTGGTCTAAAACTGTCAAATCTTAAAAGAAGAAAAAAATTAACTTGGGCAGACTGGCGGAATAGCAGATAATTTGTCACGCTAAGCTACGACAAATTCCATAGCCTGCGAAATAAGTTGTCAATTCAATTTGTTCGACACTTTTTGTAAACACATCGCTACAACGGCTGATGTAGTTTTTGTCAGACCCCGGAAACCTTCTTCCATGATTTCTATACGGGTTGATACTTCAATTCGACTTCCAAAAATAAGGTGTCATCAGCACCAGAATGGTAAACAATTCCAACCTGCCCAGCAGCATCAGGAACGACAGCAGCCATTTGGCTTCATCCGAAAGCCAAGCGAAATTGTCCACAGGGCCGACCTTGCCGATACCTGGGCCCACGTTGCCCAGCGAAGTGGCTACTGCGCCTACGGAGGTCATGAAATCATATCCCAGGATACTCATCATCACCGAGCCGAGTAAGAAAATCATGATGTAAAGCAGCAGGAAAATGATGACATGCGTCATGATACGTGGAGGCACTACCTGTTCGTTGAGCTTCAAAGGAATGACGGCCCGTGGGTGGAGCAGCCGTTTGAATTCGAGATAGGAGTTTTTGAAAAAAACCAAGTGGCGGATGAACTTGATGCCGCCTGCCGTAGAGCCAGCGCAGGCGCCCAAAAAAAGCAGGATGAAAAACAACATGGTCAGGCCGGGCGCCCAGGCCGTGTAGTCCGCTGAGACATAACCAGTGGTGGTAATCAAGGACACAATTTGCAGGGCGCTGTCCCGGAAGGCACGTTCGAAGGTGATGGCTTCGCCTTTGTTTTGATAAATGGCATAGACAGAAATGGACACTATCACGCACAAGCCCAGCACCAAAAACAAATAAGCCCTGAACTCGTCGTTCTTCCAAACTTTTTTCAGTCTGCCTTTCAAAGCTAAATAGGTGACCGAATAGTTCATTCCAGCAAAGAACATAAAAAGGATGATGGGGTACTGGATGGCGGGTGTGTCAAAGGCCATCAGGCTGTTATTCCTTGTTGAAAAACCACCCGTTGCCATCGTGGTGAATGCATGGTTGATGGCTTCATAAAAACTCATACCTGCCAAATAAAGCCAAATGGTCAGCGTACCCGTCAGGCCCACATAAATCAGCCATAAGCGCTTGGCAGTCTCCTGAATACGTGGGTGGATTTTGTCGGAAGTGGGGCCGGGTGCCTCGGCAGCGAACAACTCAATGCCAC
>JAHEAS010000183.1 GCA_024642645.1 Saprospirales bacterium
GAAAGATAGGAAAATGAAGTGAAAATGTCGCCGAACTCCAGTTTGGCTGTGGCGGATGCGTTTTGATTACATGATGATTCCCTAGCCGAGCACCTCGTACAACACCACTGGCGTTGCCTTGTTTTTCAAGCTCACTTCCCCGACCTTCTTGCAATTGAACGATTCCTTCACTTTGTCAAAAGCAGATTGGGCGATGATGATTTGGCCTTGCTTGGCGGCGGATTGCAAACGTTGGGCGGTGTTCACCGAATCGCCAATGACGGTGTAATCGAGGCGGCGAAGGCTGGCAGAACCGATATTGCCGGAAATCATCTCGCCGCTGTTGACGCCAATGGAGACATTCGGCTTGAAGGAAACATGCTCGTTGACGGCAGGCAGGCAGGCTATTTTTTCCCGGACGGTAAGGCAGGCGTCAATGGCCCGGTCCAAATGAAACTCGCCCCGAAAAACGGCCATGATGGCATCGCCGATGAACTTGTCCACATGGCCGCCCTGCGCTACGATTTCCGGCACCATGATGTCGAAATAGTTGTTTAGCAATTTAACGACGGTGTTCGGCGCCTCGTTTTCGCTGATGGAAGTAAAGCTGCAGATGTCAATAAAAATGACAGTTGCCTCGATGTTTTCATTTTGCATCAAGGTGTTTTCAAACTCCCGGCTGCCCATGAAATTGAGCACGTTTTCGTCCACGTACATCTTTAGGATGTCGTTTTCCTTGATAGCTTTCAGGGTTTTTTGAATTTGACCGACATGGGTCAGCGTCCGCTCCACTGTCACGGCGAAGTCATCAAAATTGATGGGTTTGGTCAAAAAATCGAAGGCGCCACGGTTCATGGCGGTGCGGATATTGGCCATATCGCCGTAGGCGGAAACAATGACAGACTTGATGAGCGGGCTAGATTCGTTCAATCGGTGGAGCAAGGTTAGGCCATCCATTTCGGGCATGTTGATATCGCTGATGACCATGTCAATATCGGGGTGCTGCTGCAGTTTCTCCAGCGCATCCCTGCCGTTTATGGCGAAAACGAACTCGTATTCCCGCTCCCTGATTTTCTGTCGAAACTTCTGTTTGATGAGGACTTCGAGGTCCGGCTCATCGTCGGCTACCAGTATTTTTGCCATCAGTATTTGGTTTTTAATTTTTCTTTCAGAGCGCTGAAATCAATGGGTTTGGTCAAGAAATCATCAGCACCCAGTTCTTGGGCTGCTTTCAGGTTTTCGGCATTGCCGTATGCAGTAATCATCATGACCACCGGAGGTGGAACTTTGTAGCTCTGCTTAATTTTGCCCAAAAGCGCCAGTCCGCTCATGCCCGGCATGTTGATGTCGGACAAAATCAGCACGGTTTCATGTCTCATCTCTTCGAGGCAAACCAGGGCTTCTTCGCCGGAAAAGGCAAACACAAACTCCATTTCCTGGCTCCTGATTTCCTTTCTGAAACGTTGTTCGAAAAGGGTGCGGATGTCTTGCTCGTCGTCAACTACCAAGATTTTCATAGTAAAAGTTTAAACGGGTAAATGAATGGTAAATTCCGTGCCCTCTCCTTCTTTGGTTTCCACTTTCAATTCCCCGCCGTGTCCATTGGTGACAATATCATACGCCAACGAAAGCCCTAGGCCCGTACCTCGCCCAGTAGGTTTTGTGGTGAAAAAAGGCTGGAAAATTTTATCCAAAACACTGGCTGGAATGCCGTTGCCGTTGTCTTTTACCCTCACCATGATATTTTTTTTGGCCTTTTTGGTGCTTACCGTAACAGTTGGTTCATAGCCTTTTGCATCAGCGCCGAGCAGTTTTTTCTTTTCCGCTACGGCGTAAAATGCGTTGGTGATAAGGTTGAGAATGACCCTTCCAATATCTTGCGGAACGACAAGCAAGCTTTCCAATTTTTCATCAAAATCAGTTTTCATCATGGCATTGAAATCTTTGTCCTTTGCTCGCAACCCATGGTAGGCAAGCCTAAAATACTCGTCGGCGAGGGCATTGAGGTCGGTCGGTTCTTTTACACCGGAACTGGCCCTTGAATGTTCGAGCATGCCTTTCACGATATTGCTGGCCCGCTTGCCGTGGTGGTTGATTCTCTCCAAGTTCTGTTTGATGTCCCCGGCGATGGCCTTTACTTCATCGGTATTGCCCTTTTCCATTTCTTCCGTCATTTCCGCTATCAATTCATTGCTGAGTTCGGCGAAATTATTGACGAAGTTGAGCGGGTTCTGAATTTCGTGGGCGATGCCTGCGGTAAGTTCGCCGAGGGAGGCGAGTTTTTCAGATTGAATGAGCTGGGCCTGGGTAGATTTGAGTTCAGCGAGGGCCTTTTCAAGTTCCTCTTTTTGCAGGGTCAATTGATTGGTTCGCTCTGTCACCAGGTGTTCCAATTCGGCTTTGCGGGCTTCGGCGATTTGGGTTTCTTCCTGCATCTTCAGCCGCAGTTTCCTTTCCTTCTTGATACGCACAATGGCATATATGCCGAACCCAATGAGCCATAATGTGGCAAACACTGATGCAGTGTCAAAATACGCATTGTTTTCTTGCGCAAAACCGGGAGTCAGCAACTTGAAAGCATGCTCTATCAAATAGACGACACCGATTGGCACAATGGATAGCGAAAGCAGGCGGGCCGGGCGATAATCCCGTAGCAGGTAAACATTGTCAGTGGAGGTGCTTTGGGAGGCGTCAAATAGTGCAGGGCGGTAATCTCTCAGCAGGTAAACCGTTATGAAAAAAATGAGGTAAATCAACTTGATGTACCAACTGCCAATAAACCCTAACGCCGGAACGAGCGAAACCCCAAAAAACACAATTGACCCTATCCAAACCTTGGACAAGACCTTGTCCCAAATCGGAAGCTGATTGGCGGTATCCATAGACTTGCGCAAGGCGCTTACCCCATAGATAGCTAAAGCGATAAGTGGTATCAATTCCATGCAAGCTTTGTTCGTGTCCAGTAAATCATGGTGGGGTTGGTGTTGATTGAGCAGGCAAGATAAGAATAAACGTTGTTCCAATCCCTTCTTTGCTCTCCACATTGAGTTTGCCACCATGCCCTTTCACCGCAATATAATACGCCAGCGAAAGCCCATACTCCGTGTTATCGCAGGTGCCTCAATCAGTAAAATATCTCACAACCAGAATTTCTAAAAGCCTCCCAAACTTCCACTGGTTTGATTGATTCCCTATAGGCAATATGCTTGCAAACCCTAGCTCATGGCAGATAATTTTTACATTAATTTTCCAATGGCCGCTATACTATATAATTCAAGTTGCGGATAATTTAAGACTTGAGCTGGTTGATGGAGTTTATGAGGTTGATAAGGGTTGATTTTACCCCCAAGCTGCTAAATATCAACCTTTATCAACTAAATCAACCCTTATCAACCAGCATCCGCAACTTAGGTTATCTAGTTTATTCATTAAATTTATCCGGTAATATTAAACCCTCCTGTCAAATCCCATAAATGGAAATAGACCACCGTTTTTCATGACACTCATGACACTTAGGTTAGCCCTCAAAATTTAGATAATGTAGCATTGCTGCGACTTGCACGAATGACGCCTATGGCTGGCGTCATTTCCTTGTGTATCGAACGGGAGCCAGGTTTTTCCCTTCTTAAAGAAAAGAGGCGAGAGCCTTAACCTTTTGGCCGAAGAAGACGGCGAGGTCTTTGGAGCCATATCCATTACCAAACATAAGGCATGGCCAAATTTTGACCATGCCTTCGCTTGCATAACCGTGCTTCCAGCTATTTCTCCAGAACTACCCGACTGCGTCATGCCATCGCCATCACGGATTTTAATTCGGCAGGCAACACAGCAATAATATCGTGGATTTCACCTTCAGAGACATGGTTTTTCAGTACCCTGAAAACTGCCTGAATGGCTTCTTTCACTTCGTAATCGGTGACGAAATCGTAGTTGTTCTCAATACCATCATTCTCCCGGACCGCTTCGATGAAGTCGTTCAGGTGGCGTATCCGATTGGTTTCGTGCTTGATTTTCCAACCATCCACGTATATGGCCTTGATGAGCATCGGCAGTTGTGAAATTAGTTGGAGGGATTCAACCGGTGTTATTCGGTCCCGAAAGGCATGGAGAACGGCACGCATGATTCTGGCAGCCCTGACTTTATCTTCTGGGTCGCCAATTTCGAAAGCAACATCATTGATGAATGCCTCCGCTTTTTGGACGTATTTATTGAAATTCAGTGCCATGGTGTTTGAATTTGAAGGTTTGAAAATGATATGCTTCCACATTTGCAAACTTCAGTGGCTTGTGCATTTTAAGCACTGATTTAGTTCATTTGGGCTTTTGACGATTATCATTTCTAAAATAATCATACTTCTGCACTTTTACCATGCATTCTTCAAACCCATTCTCTCCCACCTCCATTTTGCATGGATGAAAAGGAAGCGCGCAATGCGCCTCCTTAACTTCAAATTCCCCTACCATGAATAGCTTTACAAACACTCCCATCCAAACGGCTCGCAGGGTATTTATAGTCCTGTTTTTGACGAGCCTGTTTTTACCTGCGCCATTTGCCCAGTCCATTTGGACAGGCGCCGCTGGCAACAGCAATTGGAACAATCCAGCCAACTGGACAGGCGGTGTGCCGGCTGCGGGAAAAACCGTCACAATTTACACCTGCTCCACCTGCCCTGTCATCACTACCACCGATAACCAAGCCTCCTTTGTGCAAGTGTACGCTGGTGGCAAATTGACCATCGGTACCAGCGGAAGCCTCATGATTTCCAACCCCGGTGGGCCGGGGTTGAAGACCCATGCTACCTCGCAGGTTAACGTGAACCAAGGGAGTAGCCTGACTGTGCAAAATTTCTGGGGAGAGGGAATCGCTATCGGTGGCACCTTCCAGAACGGCGGCACGATCAGTATAAACGGCGGTCACACGGGCATTGCCGTCAGTGCAGGTGCCTCGTTTACCAACAATGTGAATGGTACCACGACCATCACAGGCTACAGCCTCAATTATGCCATAACCTCCTCCGGTACGGTACTAAACAACGGCAGCCTGACTCTCGATGACGCCAACAACGACGGGATAAACCAGCCGATTGGTATGTTCACTAACGGTCAAAACGGCACATTGAACATCACCAAAACAGGTGTGAACGCCATTTTCACCAAAGGCACTTTCAACAACAATGGTACGCTGAACATTGACAACGGTCTGAACGGCATCTACCTGTTGAACGGAACATTCAACAATAATGCAACCGGAAATCTGAGCATTGGCGGCAATATCTTTCTCAATGATGGCATTTACGTGGATGCGGGCACTTTCAAGAATGCAGGTGAGCTGTCCATCCAAAAAGCCTTGTCGAAGGGAATGGAAATCAGCAATGGTTCGACGTTCAATAATTTCAATAAAATTAACCTCAACGTGCCTGCCTGGGCTGGAATTTTCAACGTTGGCGGGTCAAATTTTACCAATAAACCTTGCTCACAAATTGAGTCGAATTCGGCCATCGTGAACTATGCAATCTTCACCAACAGCGGCGTCATTAAAGCGCCAAACGGTGGTGGAACGGCCGTTAATACGAACAATGGCTCACTTCTCGGCAATTTCACAGTGAACAGCGGAAATGCGCCCATCACCGAGTCAGGCGCAATTGTCTGGGTGGGTTGCTCCGGTACTAACTGGGCGGATGTGAAGAACTGGTACCCAAGCGAGTTGCCAGTTCCTCCGCAATATTCGAAGGCGATTGTACAAAACGTTTCGCAAGCAAGCGGAAATACACCTGTGGTCAGTTCGACAATTACTTCTCCTCCGCTTTTTCTACAGTTCAATGCAGCCCTTCAAATAGCAACTGGCGGAAGCTTGCACATCAGTGACGGCTACCTCGGCTCCGGCTATTTGGAAGTGAGGCAAGGTGCGACTTTTACCTTGCATACTGGCAGCACATTTAACAGCACCAGCGTCAGCATACTGTCTGGCAATGTCCAGAACAACGGTAGTTTTAACATCCCTGCACCTTTCCACAGCGTTGGTAATTTTGGGATGAATGGCGGCACATTCGTGAACAACGGGCAGTTCAATGCCAGCGTTGGTCAATACGGTGCAGGCCTGTTGGCAGGCGTGAACAATGGGGCCGTTTTTAGCAATAGTGGGGCTGTGAGCATTGGTGGAGTTGGTGGTTTCAGCGTGAGCCAAAGTTCTTTAATGAACCAGCAGAACGGTTCAATCGTGCTGGGTAGTGGCGCAGGGCAGGGTAGCTTTAAATGCATAAATGGTTCCACCGTTCAAAACTTAGGCACGTTGGTAAGCGGGGATATAAAAACCTTACATTCCAGCTTTACAAACAGCGGTAACTTGCAATTGGGCAATAAAACCCCAGCGCTTTATGGTGAAGCGGCTGTGTACTCAAACGCCGGTAACATAACCTTGAACGAAGGTCATGTTTTACTGTATGAGGGCAGTTTCGATAATTCGGGTAACATCCAAATAACCAATCCGAATGAGAACGGCCTTGTCAACTACTCCCATTTCACGAATAACGGTAGCTTGACCATCCAATTTTCAGCACCAAGCCCCCGACATGCTGTGATTAATGGAGCAACTTTCGTAAATACTTCGAAAGGGACCATTTTTTCCAAAAAGGCGAGCCACGGGCTTATCAATTGGGAAAATTTCACCAACCAAGGAACACTCCATATTGAACAAGCTACTTGGCGGGGTATTGAACACAATTCCTTTTCAAACACGCCTTTTTTGAATGAAGCAACTGGAAAGATTTTGATTGATGGAACAGCGGATATTGGGATAGCCAATTTTCAGACACCTCTTATCAATGCCGGGCTGATTAGCATCAAAAACACAGTCGGTTGGGGCATCGCTGCCAGTTCCGCAGTGGAAAACAAAGCTTCTGGCCAGGTACTGATTCTGAATACCCAAGATGCGGGACTTGCCACTTGGGT
>JAHEAS010000001.1 GCA_024642645.1 Saprospirales bacterium
CCATCTATTCCAACTTGGTCAAGTGCCATTTGCTTTAATGTTTGTCTTTTGTGCCCGCCTAGGTCATTTCTTTTTCGTTTTGAAAACGTAAATTTTGCATTGCCCTTGGCGGCTGCAAAAGTAACAAACGCTACCATTGAAAGCCCAATTGAGCAGCCGCAAATCAGCGATTAACACTTTATTCGTCTAAAAAAACTTCACCTCCCTTGTGTTTCTTTTTTTTGGGCAAAGCATTATTTGGTCAAAACCCTCCAGGAGGCAATATCAATTTCGCTAAAAACTCGACTTGCCATGTAACACGGCTACCATTTTTTTTCACACTACATTTTTAACGTTTAAACTATTTGTGCTATGTCAATTCCTAAGGAGCCCCGCCAGCTCATGATCAACCTCATGTACCTGGTGCTCACCTGTATGCTTGCCCTCAACGTTTCGGCGGAGGTGCTACAAGCCTTTTTCAGCATGGACAAAAGCCTCGGCGAGAGCAACCGCCTCGTCGAAGGCTCCAACCAACAGCTCGTGCAGGCCATCGGCGACCAAGCCGCAGCCTATGCCCAGTTCCAACCTTACAAGGAAAAGGCCGCCCAAGCGCAGGCCATTTCCACCGAGTTTTATGATTTTGTTGGCAAAATGCGGGACGGCCTGCTGGCCGAAGCTGGTGGCCCCGGCGACGATGGGTTGCCGCTTCGCAAAGCCGACAAGGATATTCCCACCCGCCTCTTCCTCAATGAAGGTGGCGGCGACCGCCTCCAGAAAAAAGTGGAGGAAACCCGTGAAAAGTTACTGGCCCTTGTGGACGAACCAGCCGCCAAGCAAAGCCTTTCCGAGCGCATTCCATTGAAAATCAACGAATTGCCGAAAGACACCGACAAAAAATCATGGGCACAGTTTACCTTCCAGCAGATGCCCGTTGCCGCCGTGCTGCCCATCCTCACCAAGTTTCAGAACGACGCCAAGGTGGCCGAAACCGCTATCCTCAACCACTTCGCAGGGAAGATGAACATCACCGTGAAGCCCGACAAGTTCGCCCCGGTCATTGCTGCGGACAAAAGCTATGTCATCCGTGGCGAGGAGTTCAAGGGCGAAATTTTTCTGGCAGCCTACAGTTCCACCGCCGACAACATCGCCGTTAGCGTGGACGGAAAGGCGCTGCCCGTTCGGGATGGGAAGGCGGTTTTCGTGGCCAACCCGGGCAGTGTTGGCACCAAGCAGCACGAAATGGCCATCCGTCTCACGAACCCCCTCACGGGCGAGGCCGAGGTCTATCGCAAACAGTTCAGTTACGAGGTCGGCGACCGCTCCGTCACCGTCACTGCCGACCAGATGAACGTGATGTACATCGGCGTCGAGAACCCAGTGACCGTCGTGGCGGCGGGCATCCCCAGCGGCCAAATGAAGGTCAGTGCCGATGGCGTGACGCTCCGACCAAACGGCAACGGTAAGTTCACCGCTGTGCCGCAACGCATTGGCAAAGCCACTGTCACCGTCTCCGGCGGCGGCCTGAAACCCACCAGTTTTGAGTACCGGGTGAAGCGCATCCCCGACCCGGTGATGATGATGAGCAGGCACAAGGGAGGTCGCATCAGCGCCGGCGAGTTCAAGGCACAGATGGGGATTATCCCAATGCTCGAAGGCTTCGACTTCAACGCAAAGTGCGACGTGCAGGGCTTCAACGTGGTACGGGTGAGGAAAGGCGATGCCACCGAAGCTGCCAACCGCACCGGGCGTTTCGGCTCAGAAGCCCGCAGGCTCATCGACGATGCACAGCGTGGCGACATTTTTTACTTCGAAAAAATCAGGGTGAAATGCCCCGGCGATGAAGCTCCACGGGACATGGGCGGGATGATGTTCACGTTGATTTGATGAGAAAATACAGTTTTCAGCCGATTTTCGAAATCAACTCATTTTCAATAATTTATCAAACCAAACAAAGCGCCGTCGCTCCTTTTTGACAGCGTTTTTTCAAAAAAAATTCGATGGAAAAATTATCAATCCTTGCAGTGCTGACTGTCACTGCCCTGAACCTTTTTGCCCAGCCACTTGATGACATCGCTTTCCGAACCGTGGTGACGGATAAGCCCGTGCTTGCTTACGAACTGCCCAACGAGCGGGACCTTTTTTGGCAAAAACGGGTCTGGCGGGTACTGGATGTGCGGGAGAAAATCAACCTGCCGTTCATTTACCCCCAAGCACCGCTCTTCGACATCCTGACCAATGCCGCAAAAGCTGGCGAACTTACGCTTTACAGTGGTGAAAAAGACGACTTCTCCGTGCCGCTTTCCACCGAGGAACTCAATGTCACGCTTTTCCGCCAGGACACGGTGATTGTGGCGCTGGATGAAACCAATATTGAAATTCGGGTGGTGGAAACGGAGGTGAACTACGAGGACGTTAAACGCTTCAGAATCAAGGAGGTATGGTATTTTGACAGCAAGACCTCGCAGCTTCGGGTGCGTATTTTGGGCATCGCCCCCATGCAGGAAATGTATACGGAAAACGGCGATTTTCTGGGCGAAAAGGCGCTGTTCTGGGTACACATGCCTAGTGCTAGACAATTGCTATCCAGGGAACTCGTGTTTACTGAGGGCAACGAAGCAGCCCGGATAACTTGGGAGGATTTGTTCGAAATGCGCAAGTTTTCCAGTTACATCATCAAAGATGGCAATGTGCGAGACAACCGCTTGCAAGACCTTTATACTGGTGTTGACCTGCTGCTGGAGGCAGAAAAAATCAACCAGGAAATCTTCAATTACGAGCACGACATCTGGTCGTATTGAGTGATGTTTGCACAAAAGCCCCGGCAGTTTGCACTTGCCGGGGCTTCGTTTTTGGTGCGAAATCGGACTCTACATTGTGCCCTTTTTCTTGGCCTTGTTTTTTTCCATTTGCTTTTTTTGCAATTCTTTTTCCAGCTGTTGTTGCTCTTTTTCCAACTTTAGTTGGAGGTGTTCCTGCGATTGGCGGGCATCTTGCTTCGACCGATTCAGGTCAAGTTCCAGTGCTTCCCGCTGAGAATCACTAGCTTTTTCCATTGCCTGTTCCATCACCTCGCGGTTTCGCTCCATCACACGATTGAGCTCTTCCTGAAGCGGGACCATTTGTTCTTCCATCATGGCCCTTTGGCGTTCCATAATGTCCTTCCATTCATTCGAATGTGCTTGTGCTCTTTCCACATCTGCCATCATCCGGAGTTTATCAGCGGAAAACGCCCTGTGAAATTCTTCCATTGCCTCTGGGCTTACCCGGAAATTATGCTCAAGGTCAAATTGGTCAGGGTCAAAATGAAAGGCTTCGGCGAATTCAGGCGATTCAAAATTGAATTGAAAATCGTTTGCTGGAAAGTCGCCGTTCCAGGAGTTGTGACCGCTTGGCACATCCTGCATGATTATGGTTTTATCACCCTTTTTCAGCCCAGTGATTTCTTGGCCGTTGACAATGATTGTGCCTTTCTTGCCATCTTTCACCTTGATTTCCACAGGGTCGCTGCCATCTTGGTTTTCGATGATAAACGTGGTGCCGTTGCCATCTTTTTTCGTGGTAATCGTTCGGGTTCGAGCGGGCGGTGCAGGTGGTGCTGGCGGAACTGGGAACTCGTGAAAAGCGGGGGGAGCAGGTGGCGTTGGCATCTCCGGCATTTCTGGAAACTCCGGCATCTCCGGTGCTTCGGGAGCTTCCGGCGGCTCAGGAATATCTGCCAAAAGTTCCTGAATTCGGTCTTCATAATCGCCGTACTGCGATGCCGGGATTTCCTTCCCGTCCACTTTCAGTAGGATGATTTTGTCGTCTTTCATCTTAAATTCAATATCCTCGTCATCGTTGTTGAAGTGGATATGGGCATTGTGGTTCCCGTCAGGAACGGTGTCGGCATGAACAAAGTAGCTGTCATTTGAAGCTGGCGTAATGGCTTTCATGGGAAGCGCCTTTGACGCTACCCGGCTAATCAGGTTGCCAAAGGGAGTATTTGCTTGCACGGACAGTAGCACAACGGCCACGGTCAGCAGCAGGGTGGCTGAAAGTTTCTCCATAACATTAGATTTATTTTGTGAAGGTTGTAGAATACGTTGGATGCGCATGAGAAGCTGGTTTTTGTTTTTGGAAAAAGTCATCGCCAGCGCCGGGCTTGCAAGCTGCATTTCTTGCAAACTGACAAGTGCTTTCGCATAGGCAAGCGAGTTGCCGCATAGCCGTACAGCAATATCGTCACAGCAATTCTCTCGTTCGGTGCGCACATGAGCGGACATCCACCAAACTGCAGGGTTGAAGTAAAACAGGATTTCAACGAAGGACTGCAATAAGTTAAGCAGGTAGTCGTGCCGGGCGATATGGGCCAGTTCGTGAGCTAGAATGGCCTCTACTTGTGTGGGCGTGAGGTAATTCACCGCCCCAATTGGCAATAGAACAATGGGCTTCAACCACCCGATTACCATCGGGGTGTGCGCCAGTGCGGATTCTAGCAGCTGCACTGGCCGCCTGATGTCTAGTTCCGCTGAAAGCTGCACCAGCCGTTCTTGCCATTGGTGTGGCAATTGGGCAGTCATTCGGGTTTTGAGGCGCTGGATGTACAACAACCCACCGAGCATTTTTAGCACAAAAAATACCATCCCAACGAGCCAAACAGCAACGATTAACGGCATGTTCTGGCTAAAATATTCGTAAAAAAACGACTGGTCTCCTGCTGTTAAATATTGCCCCAGCAAGTTGCCATCTCCCCTATAAATGGTATTTGACAGTTCTCGCTGTGGGCTTCTTCTGTTCAGGTAAAAAATGAAAGTCCCCACAGCTAAGAGAAGCGTAACTGCCATCGCCAAGTTTCCAGCCATATAGCGTTTTCTTGCATCGGTTTTTTGCCAGGCAAGCAAGTAAGCTGCCAGCAACAATGCAACAACGAAGGCTTGCCAAAGTGAGTGGAGCACCGTCCAGCCCAAGGCATGGAGGGTTTCAGTCGGCAGAATTTGATTGATGAGTTCCATTTTTGAAAAGGTAAATTTTAAAAGGAAAAGGTGGAAGAAGCTGGTGCCGTCAATGAGTACCAGTAATCCCAATATTCTAACCCTCGTTTTCCATCTTCTCTATCAGTGCCTTGATTTGGTCGAGTTCGTCCTTGGAGGCTTTGTGGTTGCCAAGCGCCTGCATTACGAGGTCCATTGCCGAGCCGCTGAAGACGTTATCTACGAAGGTGCCAAGCAAATTACGCTGAGTAGCATCACGTTCTTGGGCGGCTTCGTAAATATGGCTTCGAGCGTCGGTGTTGCGTTGGACTAGGCCTTTTTCATGCATTATTTGCATGAGTTTGAGGGTAGTTGTGTAGCCCACTTCTCTACGCTCGGCTAGTTGGTCATTGACAAATCGGACGGAGCTTGGACCATTTTCCCACAAGACTTGCAGGATTTCCAACTCTGAATCTGTAGGCTTCGAAATTATTTTGTTTGCCATTTTTTAAATTTGAATGAATGTTCGAAATCATCTAGCTTTTACTACGATAACTTTCGTAGTGCAAGTATATACGAATATCTTCGTAAGTCAAAATTATCTTACGAATTTTTTCGTAGAAGAGGTGAATCTTGTTTGCAAAGCAAGTATTACCAGTAATTTGACCAACTTTAACGGCGATTTAAGAGATAGGCAGTTCTATTTGGCAACCGTTCGATGGGTTCGCTGTTATTCTCGTACAAAAAAAATTCCGATGAAAATTCTAATCATTCCAGTAATTATGCTCGGCATCGTATTTGGCTCCTGTGCACAAACAAAACAGAAGCAAGCTACAGCCAAGGCTAACCAAACAGTTCAAACCATGCAGAATAGCAACTTGTCCACCGCCACATTTGGAGGTGGTTGCTTCTGGTGTACAGAAGCTATTTTTCAACAATTAAAAGGTGTTGAGTCGGTGGCATCGGGTTACGCTGGCGGCAAGGTGAATAACCCAAGCTACCGGGAGGTTTGTAACGGAACGACTGGCCATGCAGAAGCTATCCAGGTAATGTTCGACCCAGCGGTTATCTCATACGAGCAGCTGCTGCAGGTCTTTTTCACTACGCACGACCCTACTACTAAGAATCGGCAAGGAGCAGATGTTGGGACACAATACCGATCAATAATTTTTTACCATGACGAGGCTCAAAAAGAACTTGCCGAAAAAGTTAAGAAGGAGTTTGCCCCAACGATATGGGACAACCCTATCGTGACAGAAATCGATTCATATTCAAACTTCTTCAAAGCAGAAGATTACCATCAAAACTATTTCAACGACAATTCGGAGCAGGGATACTGCCGCATCGTCATCAACCCCAAAGTGCAGAAGTTCAGGAAACAGTACGCTGATTGGTTGAAAGAATAAATTTTAAAACCTTTACAAATGGCTGGAAAATCAAAAGAAAATTGGAAGAAGCTGACAGCAGCAGAGGAGCGGATCATTTCCAACAAAGGAACTGAGTACCCTTTTACTGGCGAGTACGACAAGCATTTTGTTGCTGGCACCTATATCTGCCGACGTTGTGAATCGCCGCTGTACCGCTCAGCTGACAAATTCAATTCAGGTTGCGGCTGGCCTGCCTTCGACGATGAAATACCCGGTGCTGTCCGACATGAAGCAGATGCCGATGGCCGACGTGTGGAAATTCTCTGTGCCAATTGCGATGGTCATCTCGGCCATGTTTTCTCCGGCGAGCGGCTGACAGCCAAAAATACCCGGCACTGCGTGAACTCACTTTCCATGCGCTTTGTGCCTGAATAATTGTTACCCATCAAAGTCTAACAAAAATCATAACAAAATATTTCCATGATTTGACATTTTTTTATTATATTACCTGCCAACCAGTTGGCAAGCTTTGTCAGCTAGACGGAATTTATTCCTTAACCATTAAAACTTAAAACATGGCAGTAATGAAAGTCATCGAAATTTTGTCAGAATCTGACAAAAGCTGGGAGGATGCAACCCGAAAGGGCATCGAAAAAGCATCAAAATCAATCAAAGGCATCCGCTCTGCTTGGGTTCAGAGCCAAAGCGTAACGCTCAACGAGAGTGGCGGCGTGGCTAGTTTTCGCGTAAACCTAAAACTCTCTTTTGAGGTTTTATAGGCTTTAAACCTCCCGAAAAGCCCCCATGGAACTTAAGTTGCACGGGGGCTTCTTATTTTTGCCCAATGCCTTGACTTAGATTGTTTAGCAAAACTGGGCATTAACCTACATTTGTTCATGGCCAAGCGTTTTGCTTTAAATTTTTGAAATACTTTAAGTAATGATTTATGAATTCAATGGCTTCAGGCCAGTAGTTGACGAGTCTTCTTTTGTTCATCCACAAGCCACTGTCACTGGCAATGTCATCATTGGTAAGCATGTTTATGTTGGCCCAGGTGCAGCCATTCGTGGGGATTGGGGAGAAATTTTGATAGAGGACGGTTGCAACGTTCAAGAAAACTGTACTATCCACATGTTCCCTGGCGTGACAGTCCGTTTGATGCAGGGAGCACATATCGGCCATGGGGCAATCATTCATGGCGCTACAATAGGGCGAGATTCGCTGATAGGAATGAATGCTGTTATTATGGACAATGCAGAAATTGGTGAAGAATGTGTAGTAGGGGCACTCTGCTTTGTATCAGCTGAAACGAAGATTGCTAGAAGAAGCTTGGTTGTTGGCAATCCAGCCAAAATTATTCGAGAAGTGAGCGATGAAATGCTGGGATGGAAGAAAAAGGGAACGGCGCTTTACCAACAGTTGCCAAAAGTGCTTTTTGAAACTTTACAGCCTTGTGAACCCCTGCGGGAGGTGCCAAAACAACGCCCCTCACAAGAGGCTATATTCAAAACTTGGAAAGAAACGGGGAAATAAAAAAGGTTCATCTCAACACAGAGATGAACCTTTTTTTATCGAACTTCGATAAATCAATATGACCAGAGGTCATGCTCGAAATTGAAAATTTCTTGTTTTATCTTATCTGCTTCGAGCAGAAGGTCAATACCAGTCAAGTAGTCTTGGATACGACGATCACGTACGTTGGACTCTTTGTAAATATAGCTGGAGAAAAACCGCATTTCCATCAGATCCTCCCAAGTAATTGGGCTGGCATCGTTGCCAACATTAAATACCTTTTCCCTTGAAAGTATCTCACGTGCTTCAGGGTAGTAAACCCAGAACATCGGCTTTTCGTAAAGGAAGTTTCCGTTCTCATCAGTCTTATCAATGAGCGGAGCTATACCCAGAATTCTTACTTGTAGGGTAGAAGTTTCTTCATCAAAGAACCAAACTTCCTTGAGGCGAAAACGCTTCACATCCTCAGGGTTGATATCATTTCTAACAACCTGTAGTTGTTCTTCGTAGGTCTCTGGATCAAAGGTTATTACTGTATCAATAGTAGCACCCATGGAAGCTACCTCATCTGGAGTTAACTTAGAGGAGAACTTATCGTCCTCAGTACTATAAACAGTTATTTCGCCCCCTGTTGCTGCATCCATTAGAATGGAAAAGAACGGCCTTTCTGGATAGGCAAAAGGGAGATTCATTTTCTCACGAATGTCAATTACTCTCCAGATACGCTTTTCCCAAAAGATATCAGCTTCCCGAACATGGTCGTAAGGGAGAAGGCGTTTGTCAGTGGTTAGTCTTTTGTCAACAATATCGTCCAATGGACGACCTTCGTTGGGATCGCTAGACTCGGTCAAAATATTTTCCGGTTGTTGTGCGAAAGAGCTATTGCATAGCATCAACAACGAGAATAAACTAAACAGTTTCAATGCAAACTTCATGTTTCTCAAAAGTTTTCAAAATGAAAAAATACTAACTACCGGGGTATTAACTCTTTGACCTCGGCAGTTAGTATTCTATGCTCAAATTTTATTTAATCCTGAACACCATCGAGTTGATCTTACGACCAGCGGCATCCCCTGGACAGCGGGCTTTAACTTCTTGAAAGTAAAAAGTATCGCCTGGTTTGGCTGACTGCACAAGGTCTTGCGCTTTGCCATTGAAAGAACCACCACTGTTTGCTGTTTCCACAGGGTCTTCACGCTTAGAGACTTTCACAAGGTTGAAACCTTGTATATCACAGCGTGCTTCAAAGTCAAAGTTGTCAAGCCAAGCAATCAAACCTTTTTGAACTTTAAATTCACCATTGCCCATTGAACCATCTTCTTTATTGCCAAGACGTGCAACAGGGTCAGGAATACGCTTTACGCGGAATGATTTAGTGGCTTTCATGTCTTTGGCAGATACAGAAACTTTACAGTCATCTGTAGGAGTAGTTACCTTAACCATCCAAGTGTTGCTGCCAGTTTTGCTTAGTGAGCCGCCCCCACCCGCAATACCAACATTGAGGTCATTACTGGAAGAACCTGCAGCAGATACAGAAATTGGGTTATCAACACCAATGTAAAATACGTTCATTTTGTCGGCGGAAATAGCGACTGAACGTTGGCCAACTTCATAAGTAAAGGATGAACTACCTTTCGAAACTTCGCCTGTAAGCGGGTTACGTACTTGTGCATCAAGTTTGAGTGTTTTTTCACCCAAGCCTGAGGTAGCTGCCTTATACTTAGCCTTACCATCAGTTCCTACTGGAATCTTGCTTCCATTGACAAAAATTCCGATATCGGCTGGATTTATCTGTGAGCTATAAGTACCCACAGAAATTTCAGCCTCAAAAGGTTCGCCAGCAATCAGATAAGATTTCTTTGCTGAAACAACAGGGAAGAAGGCATCAAATTCAATGACACGGCCACCAGCAAGTTCTGCCATGTTGTTCACCAATGAAGCTTCTGAACTCTTTGCATCTGCCTGCATTTTGCTCATCAATGGGAGCACAGCAGCAAGTGGCATTTGGCGAAACTTGAATTCTTCCCAAGACTTCTTGCCACTTTTCTGCCAAGTATCATCATCAATCTTTAATGGAAGGTTGTTAGCTATGTTTTGAATACGGTTAGCTATTTCTTCTTGCTTGAGTCCAAATTTCTCGCCGTTTTCGTTGAGCAGCTTGGTATAAGAATCTATCATCTTCTGCTTTGTTTCGAGCAGCTTACCCTTCAATTCAGCACCTTTTTTTTCATCAACAAGTATTCTTGTAGTGATATCCTTGTTTTTCTGACCTCTAGGTACTTTTTTGCCATAGCTTTCAGTATAGTCGCCTTCATCAACTTTCTTGTTCATGTTGCCAGCTTCGTCAAGAAGTAAATCCCTGAGTTGGTCAACATAGCCATTGAAGCTGACTACTTCGTTCCTAACTTCATCAATAGCAGGGCCAATTGCACGGTATTTTGCTTTTGATTCATCATTCAAAAGCTCCTTTATACCTCTTACGGTTTGGTCAAGTTGTGAGTCCACGGTCGCTGTAGTGGCTTTGTTGCCTTCATCAAGTGTAATGAAAGCATTCATTACCTCTGCGGACACATTCAATGCGAGCAGCGCTGTGAGAACCAGGTACATCAGGTTAATCATAAGCTGCCGCGGCTCCTTTGGAATGGACATGTGCTTTTATTTTTTCGTTAATAAATTATTTACTTTCTAATGCAGAACCCTTCTTAAGGGTTTATTGCTGCGGACGGAAGTTAGCAATCGCATTCAACATGCCACCATAAACTCCATTCAAGCCAGACAAGTTTTTGTTAAGCACACCTAATTGGTCCTTATACACTTTAGTATCAGCGATAGAATCATTAAGGTCTGCCATGGCTTCGTTCAACTTTGTGTAGAAGTTGTTCATTGTTTTTAGCTGATCACTCGTTCCAGAGAAATCAACTTCCTGTAAAGCCTTGAGAGAAGAAAGGTTCTTCGACATGGATTGCAGTTCAGTCAACATACCACCCAATTGATTCTCAATGACATCGCCATGGAGCGGTGTGCCCATGTCTATACCTTCCTGTGGCCCTGCAGTTAGCGGAGTAAGGTTTGCATGGTAATCATTCAGACCAGGATACAGTTTGTCCCAGTAGTAATCCGGCTCTGGGCCAATGATGCCGAGGAATGCGAAAATTATCGCTTCAATTGACAAGCCTGTGATAAGCATCTCACTAGCATAAGGCCAGCTTTCAAGTTTGAACAATGCACCCATCAATACGACAGACGCACCTAAACCAATCACGAGATTTTTGAAATACTTGAATCCTTTAGTTTTTACGAAACTCATTGTTAATCGTTTTAATTAGTTAGCTAAATTCAAATTAATTAAAGGAAGATTTTCCTCGTTCAATAATACTCATTATCAAAAAGGTAACAGGTAGTTTGAAA
The DNA here is from genome assembly GCA_024642645.1 of Saprospirales bacterium. Taxonomy (GTDB): domain Bacteria; phylum Bacteroidota; class Bacteroidia; order Chitinophagales; family Saprospiraceae; genus UBA6168. The sequence continues at coordinate 11,216 of JAHEAS010000001.1, forward strand.
AAGAAAACAAAAAAATATCGGCATCCGAAAAAGCCAGAAATCGTTTTGCGATGCGAAAATAAAAAAAAATGGATAGCAAGTAGCTTACTATCCATTTTGAGATTTTTTTTTATTAAAATAATTAAAAATCGTTGATGGAGCGGCCAAGGAATGTTAGCGCACAGCGGAATCCAACGTAGGACTTAGTGGTGTCCTGAAATTCCCAATGACGGTTGCCAGTTTGAAGAAACCAAGCTACATCCTTCCAAGATCCTCCACGAATAACCTTGCGCTTGTAAGCTTCTGGGTCATCATCGTTGGCATCGTAACGAATATCTGGATTAAGGTCATGTAGAAATGAGTAGGCATTCTCGTAATAGGCTGTAGAGGTCCACTCAGCTACGTTACCAGCCATGTTGTAAAGACCGTAGTCATTTGGAAAATAGGCATCGGCCTTTACAGTGTACTGACCACCATCTTCTGGATAATTTCCACGCCCAGGCTTAAAGTTTGCCAGCAAGCAACCTTTTGCATTACGCAAGTAATATCCACCCCAAGGATAGGGAGCTGAATCGTGGCCGCCGCGAGAAGCGTATTCCCATTCATGTTCGGTTGGCAAACGGAAGTCTTCTGAGTTGATGCCGTCTTCACGGGCAGCTTGGTATGTATCCCAAAGCTTGGTTCTCCAATAGCAGAAGGCATTGGCCATGTGCCAGTCCACACCCACCACTGGATAATCGTCGAATGCCGGATGCCAAAAATAGTTACGAGTCATCGGCTCGTTGTAAGAATAGGCGAAGTCACGTATCCACACCAAGGTGTCAGGATAGACATTGATTTTCTTACGCTTGATGAAGGTAGTACGAGGCGATTTGCCCTTATCGTGAGCAGCAGCATGCCAATCATACCATTCATACTCAAACTCCATTTTGCTTACGTCTAATTCTTGACGGCCAGCAAAACGGTCATCACCTTGATAGTAGAGATCCTGAAGGGTCTCGTCCTCCCAATCAATTTCGTATTCCCAGTCGATGCGCTCGTCTCCAGTAGTCTCATCAGTGATAAAATGATCTAGGTACGAGTGTGCAATTGAGTCTTTCACCCAATATACAAACTGTCGATACTCATTGTTGGTTATCTCAGTGTCGTCCATGTAGAAGCCCTGAATAGAAATGGACTTGTTCCTTTGAACGTAGGTATTTGAAATGTCTTGGTCACCAGGACCGATGTGTAGGGTGCCTGAAGGAATGTACACCATACCGTAAGGGTTGATGCCTTTCCAATCTGGGCGATCCATGACGCCTTGGAGTTGTCCTGTTTCCTTGCTCCCGCAAGATGAAACTAACGCTGCAAGCGTGAGCAGCGCAAACGAAGTCTTTAATAATCTTTTCATTTTTAACACCCGAGTTTTCCTTCTTTAGTGAAAAAGAGACGTAAAAATAGTGCTTTACTGCTTAATTCAAACAGTTGCTCCATATTTCTGCCGTTTGGACGGCAAAATTAACATTTTACGCCAGACAAAAACGATACATTTTTTTTTCTTAGTGTGATTCTAGCTATTTTAATTGTTGAATTTCACTTTTGAACAGTTTTTCAACAAAAAGTTAAAGAGGCGTTGTGTGTGAAGAATCAGTTGAAGAAGACTGTTTCCGAATTGCTAGAGTGACCTTGGGTTATAGATAATAGCAGGGGGCCTTCCTTTTCCGATAGGTTTTCCAAGATTGTAATTTACTAATACCTCATGAGAGCCCGTGCTTATTGTCTTTAGATTCGACAAACCCAAATCGTAGGCATAAGCTACTGATATTTTTTCATTCAATTTGAACCCACCCATTAGGACTACTGCGTCAAGGCTGTTTGGGTTGTATCCCCTTAACGATGCTCCGACAAATATATTTTCATTGTACTGTGCGCTAACAGAAAAATCAATTTGCGTTTGATGGACGTCAGTTTTTAATAAAAATGAGGGGTTTGCAGATAATTTATTACTAAGGTCAATTTGGTAACCGATGTAGAGGAAGTAGTTTCTTTCCTGTTCAAACTCCAATTTAGAAAGATTTAGTGTGTTCCCAAGCAAATTTACTGCCGATACTCCTACTTCAAATTTTTCATCCTGATAAAATGCTCCAAAATGTGCTGTATATCCTGTCCCACCTTCAAGGCTGCTACCCAAGTAATTGTCGTTGTGATTGATATTCCCTAAGTCATCAACTTCGGTGTTGGGTGTCCTCACCTTGGAGCCATCAAGTTGGCGTTGGACCCAACCTCCGCTGAGTCCCAACGAAAGTAGCCCTGTTTTACCTATAAACAATTGCTTAGCATAGGTTGCGGAAAATGAAGTCTGTCGCCATGACCCCAATGTTTCGTTCTCAATCGCCACCCCAGCAGCCCCTCCAACAATGTAAAGCGGCATGTGCGCATTGAAGTTCTGCGTGACAGGATTGCCTGGCAGCCCACCCCATTGGGAGCGATAAACCCCAGTCATGCTGAGGGAATTGTCCAATCCAGCGTATCCTGGATTGAAAGCGTATTTGTTAGCGCTATACAAACTGTACTGCGCTGGCTGTTGTGCCATGAGAATTTGTGCGGCTAGCACTAGAAGAAAGCAAGTTGTAAGCCTGATTTTCATAGACTTTTAGGATTAGAATAAATTTTCCAATTTATTGATTCTCCAAAATAATATTCAAAGCCAGTTTAAACAACAGCATTGTCCTCAGGATACCTTTTGCTGCTGTAAAAGCTCTCTAAACGATTCAATTGTCCCCACAGGTGCCTGACAGGCGTAGTTTTGACATAAATATACTAATGTGTCAACGCCTTGGAGTTTTCCATCAAGCAGTGGAAACTCTCCGCTAGCTTCTTGTGCTGCCATCAGCACTTTTTGAGGAATAAATTCCTGCTGGATATTGTCTGCCATTTTCGCTGCATCGGCACCAATTACAGCTATTTCTGTCTGGCCAAACACCTCACCCATCAAACACCCTGCCCACTGGCTGAAAGAAGATGGGTAGCGCTCTAGAGAATCATGCATTGAAAGTAGCATGCCCGATGCATGCCTTTGCCAATCCTCCCGACCAAGCAAGATACCTGCACGTTGCAAATTGCGAACCATTGTCGAATTACCTGAAGGCGTTGCCGAATCGAACAAATCTTTGCGGCGCATCAAAACGTCTTTTTGCTTTGCTGATGTAAAGTAGAACATTTTATCTGACAGGTCAAGGAAACCATCAAAAACAAAATCGATGTAGCGGCCAGCTTGCAAAATATATTTGGATTCATGGGTAACCTCCCCAACGTCAAGAAGGGCTTCAATAAGATAGGCATAGTCGTCGAGGAAAGCAGCGTACTGGGCCTTTCCAGCCTTGTAGGTGTGGTACAGTGTGACACCATCTTCCTGCACGAAATTTTTGAGCAAGAAATCGAGGTTACGGACTGCCGTTTCACGATATACTTCCTCTCCCAAAGCTGCGTAGGCCCTTGCATGAGCCGAGCACATCAGCGCATTCCAATCCAGTAGCAGCTTGTCGTCGAGACTGGGCCAAATGCGCTGGCTGCGAACTTCAAGCAGTTTTTCCGAGCTGGCTTTGAGGCGTTGTTTCAAGGAGTTAACTGGAATTTGGCTTGCTTTTGCAAATTCTTCAAAAACTACGCTACGCCAAAGAATATTTTTTTCTTCCCAATTGCCTTTTTCACTGACGTCATAAAATTTGGCAAACAACTCAAAATCGTCACCAAGCAGCTTTTCCACTTCTGCTTTTTCCCAAACGTAAAACTTGCCTTCTACACCCTCTGAATCGGCATCTTGTGCCGAATAAAAACCACCCTCATCGCTTGTCATTTCACGTTTCACCCAATCCAAGGTCTCTTCAATGGTCTCTCGGTAAAGCTCCTTCTTGGTGATTTTATAGGCATCTGCCAGTACCCCCACCAGCAGGGCGTTGTCGTACAGCATTTTTTCAAAATGAGGTACCAGCCACTTGGCATCAGTGGCGTATCGGGCAAAGCCGCCACCGAGTTGGTCATAAATGCCGCCCATCGCCATTTTATCCAATGAAAGAAGCGCATGGTCGAGCGCCGATTTTTCTCCAAAATAAAAATAGTAGGAGAGCAAGTAGCTCAACGACATCGTGCCGGGAAATTTGGGAGCCCCGCCAAAGCCACCGTTTGTGGTGTCGAACTGTTTTTGGAGGTTTTGAAAAATATTTTTCAACAAAGTCTCCGAAAAAGGCTGGTCGTCGCTCACCACCCGAAGTTTGTTGCCGCCGGTGAAGGTGTTACCGGAGTTCTGGATGATGTCCGTCAGACGCTGTGCTTGTTCGTTGATGGTGTCCCGCTTCGTTTGGTAGGCGTGTGAGAGATTCATCAGTACCTGCAACCACGACGGACGGTTGTGGGCAGGCATGGGCGGATAGTAGGTGCCTGCATAAAAAGGCTTGCGGTCCGGCAGGAGAAAGCAGTTTAGTGGCCAGCCACCGCCACCCGTCATCACCTGACAGGCTTCCATGTAAATCTGGTCCACGTCGGGGCGCTCTTCCCTATCCACTTTGATGCAGACGAAATTTTCGTTCATGAACTCGGCCACCTCGTGGTCCTCGAAGCTTTCCCGTTCCATCACGTGGCACCAATGGCAGGTCGAATAGCCGATGCTGACGAGGATGGGCTTGTCCTCCTTTTTTGCTTTTTCAAATGCTTCCGGTTTCCAGGCGTGCCAATCCACGGGGTTGTTGGCATGTTGGAGCAGGTACGGGGAAGTTTCTTGTTGAAGTTTATTCATGCTATCTGGTTGATGTTTTGTGAAAACGTTCAAACCAGCATTCAGTTCGGCAGGCCATTTTTTTTGAATTCACTTCGCCGCATAAACTGCAAAATATTTGCACTCCTTGATAATCTGCTGGTAAAAAGCTGTCTCCCGGTACTGCTCCTTCAGCCTGCTGAAATTGACGAGGTATTGCTCCGGTAGCCGTGGGATGCGATTGCAACAAGGTTCCGGCTTGTACTGTACCGATTGGAAGAATATTTTCTGCTCGCATCGGGCCGCTTGGAACGCCGCCTTAGCAGCCAGTTCTGGCGTAGTAGCCATCATCCGTGACTTTTCGAAAAAATAAAGCGCCCGCCCCAAGCCTGTGTTTTCCCGGTTTCCGAAAGGGTATTTCCAATGGTCAAACACTCGGCTATCACCCTCTTCAACCTTGGCCTGGTGCAACTTCGCCCAAGTACTGCCGCTGCGGAAAAAATCCATCGTTTTCCAGGCAAAACCGTAGTAGCTCATGTTGTAGCTAGCAAGGCCGAGTTGGTAATAATATCGGGCAGCACCTTCGAAATCGCCCTTTGATTTATAGTCGAGGTCGAGCAGTTCGACAAGCAATTCGCCTTTATTGAAGTAGGATGACAGTCCCGCCGAATCGGGTTTTGTATAGCAAGAAATGCAGTCTTTAAAGGTTTCCTTAAACGGGTTGAACTGTCCAAAATCGTCCCAACGTTCCGTGGGCATCCGCTTGTAGGTCTCCATCGCCGCCTCCATTTCTCCCCGGCTCATCAGGAGCGAAGCCTTGATGTCGAGCAGCATGTAAAGGGGGTTTTCTTTCAAAAGCAAGCGCTCGAATGAGTTTTTATCAGTCTTGAGCGCCGTGTAGATGAGGTTATCGAGCAGATCGAGTTGAGGGTTGGGCTTGAGGTCGCTCAGGGGATGTTGACTGAGAAAGGCCATACCCAATTGCTGATTGCTGGCGAAAAGCCCAGCCATTTTATCCTTTAAAAAATCGGGCAGGCTTTTGTACTGGCGGTAACGCTTGTTGTCGGTGATTAGGTCGTAGGCATATTGTTCTGCTTCGTCGTTCGGTTTTTCGAAGCTGGCGATTTTCAGGGCGATTTGAAAAATGGCCAATTGCTCCTTCAGCGCCTTGTCTTTCAGCTTCGGCTCCACTGCCCGAAAAGTCTGCTCGGCGGCGTAATAATCTCCCGCTAAAAACTCCAAATAGCCCTCCGCCAGGAACCAAAGCTCAGGCCGAGCCACCTGCCCTTCCTCTCGGCATTTTCTTGCAAAGCGCTGTAAATCAATCACATACTTGCCTGCATACGGCCTCGGCAATTTGTGGTAGCGCTTGTTGTGTTCTTTTTCATCATTGAATTCCAGCCCCAACAAGTTGCGCTCCATCTTGCGGATTTCCTGCACCAACAGCCCTTCCAGCAGTTGGTTTTTGGGGTCAATTTCATAGATTTTCTGCATCTCCTCCAGCGCCTTGCTCTCCGCCCCGGCTGCCCGTATGGCGTACAGCGTGGCCCGTTCCCCGTCCGATTGACAAAGGCGCAGGCAGTCCGTCCACTCCTCGTCCGTTTTTATCAAAAAACTCTGGTACGCCGAGGCTCGCCGACCGGGACAATGCTCGAAGATTTGGGCATAGGCGTAGCTGGCCTCCACGTTGCGGCCCAGCCGCAGGAGTGCCCCAGCTCGATGCCCCTCAATCCACCACGGGATGATGCTCTCGCTCCAGCGGGCTTTGAGTTTGTCCACCTTCGGCAATAGGTCGTCGCAAAGCTCCAGCACCTGCTCGTACTGCCCGGAATAATGCGCCAACCGGATGATTTGGTAGGCGTACCGCAGCCGGATGTACGCCGATTTCGTGCGCTTGAATTCCCGTTTGCCTGCGGCAATGAGTGCCTGCATGGCCTCCTTGTCACGGGGCGGCGCTTGCCAGCGGTCGTTGGCGGTCACGTGCGGTTCGCATTGCTTCGCAAACAGCAGGTACTCCAGCGTTTCAGTGCATTTTTTTTCAAAAACAAACGCTGCAAACGTGTTGCCTTGCAAGTTTGGATGTACTTGCAGCGACTTGCTCTGCGTGGCCGTCAGTAGCAGGTCCAACTCGCTGGCCGGGGCTTTGTAGATGACGTAGGCGAGGTCTTCGATTTTCACATCCCCGCAAAACCGCTTGGCCCACTCGGCCAGGTTGTCGTCTTGATTGGCCTTTTGCACCGTCTCAAAATAGTTGCCGTACAGTTTATCGAAGCGCATAAAAAGCGGGGCGAGCGCCACCTGCTCCTGCTGCCGCAGGATGTCCATGTTCACAAAGCTGTAGCCGTGGAAGGAGCGGTCGTTGGGAGCGCAGGCGTGGGTTTCCTGCGCCGACAGGTGCGGCAAGGCAAAAAAGCATGCGAGCAAATTGGCCACCAATAGGTTTTGGCAGCCCTGTTTTAGCCAAAGGAAAAACGTCATGTGATGTTCTTGGTCGAGAGCCTGCCCAAATCCCGATAACTATCGCGAGGGTGGCCACAAAAAGCGGCGAAAGTTAGCCAAAAAAAAGAACCCACCAAGACCGGGCGGTCAGGGCGGGCCAGCGTTAGCGACATTGGTAACAGGTGAGAAAAAATCTAAGACTTTGTGAAGTCAGCAACAAAATGATGTGGCAAAGGTGGTTGGCCTGCCTTAACTTGGGATGAAGGAGGTATTAAATAAAGGTGAAGAAAAGTAGTGGTTGATTATCTGAATCCGTAGTATAGAACGGCAGTGGCGCCTGGCGTGCCCTCCCAACGAGGGCCTTCTTTGAGCAGGCGAATGGTCTCATCAATATATGCTTGTGGGGCCTTGCTTTTTGAAGTAAAGTTGGTCAAGGTCCCGTCTTCTTGCAACGTAAAACCTACCTTGACTATGTAAGCTGGCCGAGGCTGCTTTCCAGCTTCGGGGTGAAGCTTGTTTTCGTCCAAATATTTTAAGTAAGCAGAAAATCCTCCGGTTGGCTGAGGTGGGGTGATGGGGCCAGTTGCTGCATCGACCGCATTGGCAGGGACTATGGATTCAAGGACATCTATGTCAAAATTACCAGCAAACCTGAACGAAACATCAATATTGTCCTTTTTTCCGATGCCAATCTGTATGTCACCATAAGGATTGGAACTGAAAACCAAAGTGGCTGCGGTTTTGGGAACGTCAATGGAGTAATTACCGTCAATATCCGAGATGGTTCCAATATCAGTGCCTTTTGCTAAAATGTAGGCCCCACCGGCGAGCGGTTGCCCACTTTCATCGGTGACTTTACCAGTGATTTGGCGCAGCGCAGTGGCTGGTGCGGCGGGCATCCTCAATGGTGCGGTATCGGCCAGCTTTTTCGTTTCGGCCCTACTGGCTTTGGCTTTGGCGAGGTCTTCATCTTTTTGGGGAGCAGCCTGTGTTGCTTCGATGGCCAAGGCTGCATCAACGGACTGGGTCGGAGTGGGTTTGCTTTCGCTTTTGGCAACGGGTGGCGGAGCTTCTGCCGCTGCTGGCTCTTCTTTCAAGGTAGAAAAATTTTGGGCTTCGTCGTTGGCTTGCGCTTGCGATTGGGGCGCTACTTTTTTTGTTTTTGATGAAAAACTTTCTTGAACAGCAACCCGGTCGTCGTCGGCAGCGGCTTCGGTTTTTTGTTGCGAAGCAATACCAACGACCGCTGAATCGGCGAGAACTGGTTCTGTCTCAGAAGCTGCGGGCGGTGCCTCGGCGCTGGTGGCATCGGCCACGGCAGCGGCATTTTCACTCGATTGAAACTGCTGCAAAACCACCCAAGCCGCCACCAAAACTGCCCCCACGGCGGCAATCCGCAGCAGGTAAAACCCAGCACCACGGCGGCTTTCCGACTGTTTACGAAGCCGAACTTTCAACTTCGTAACGTCGGCGGCGTGGTCGGCTTCGGGCAGGGAGCGGTAGCCTTCGAGGGCGTCGGCGAGGAAGGGGTCGTCCTTGGCCGAGGCATCGAGCGCCCGCTCGTCGTGCCGATTGGCATCGCCGGTGAGCCACTTCCGAAGCGGCTGCTGTTGGGTACTATTTCCTTTTTTTTGCTTCAACTTTGGTTGATAAATCAGTGGAAGTAGCGTCGCCTTTAGGCGGCGGCGTTAAACAACCTTCAGGTTGTTTTGCCTGTGACAACCGCCTAAAGGCGATTGAACTGCGCCGCCTAAAGGCGACGCTACTTTATCCGAACGCTGGCCGATTAGACACTTGAACTGATGCCGACTTTTTCCATGCAGATGCGGAGGTTTCGCCTGCCGTTCTGGATGTTGGAGCGGATGAGGCCGAGGTCGTCGCCAGTCAAGTCGGCAATTTCCTTGTACGATTTGTCCTCGAAATAAAACTGCTCGACACAGTGCTTTTGTTGAGCGGGCAGTTTTTCGATGCAGTTTTTCAGGGCTTTCTGCTGTGGTTCTTCCTCCAGCACGTCCACTGGATGCAAAACCCCGGCGGAATGCACAAGCTCGGCTTGCGCCGCTGGCGCCATCTCGTCGAAGGAGACGGTGCGGTCTTTTTTGCGGAGCTGCATGAGGCAGTGATTCTTCGCCACCACGTGCAGCCACGGGCGGAACTGCCGGATTTCGTGCGTCCTGACCTTCTCCACTAATGTTTCGAAGATAGCCATCACTGCGTCTTCGGCCTTGGTTTTTTCCTTGAAATATTTGAGGCAAACACCGTACACCAGCTCCACGTAGCGCTCGTAAAGCACCCCGAGCACCTCCAAATCGCCGCTTTGCTGGTACTGTTGCACCAGTTCGTCGTCCGATTTTTCGGTGGTATTTTTCCGAAAGAATTTGAGCATGGTTGTGGCCAGAAGGCGATTCTGGGAAGCGAATATCGGTATTTGGCGAGAATAGCCGAAACAGAGATTGATTGCGAAGCAAAACAGATTGATAACCAAGCAGTTGCGTCAATAAATCGACCAAAGTCAAAACCCAAGCCCAACTATTTTGTATTGTCCCATGTTTTTTACCGTCAATGGCCTGTGGTGGCTGCGGTCTGTTTATCTTTGACGCTACATGTCGTATTTTTTATCCAAAAAGAAAAAATGAACAACCTCTATATCACCGACGTGGTGAAGCATTTGTTGATTATCAATGTGATTGTTTACATTGGGACTCAGTTCATGGGAGAACCGGACTATAACACCCAACTTGAGTTGATAAATAATGCCGCCCAAGCAGACTTTGACCTGTGGGGACGGCTCCGTTTTGCAGTATTTTATCCAACATCGCCCTATTTCCATTCTTATCAAGTTATCACCTACATGTTCATGCACGGCAACCTGATGCATATTTTCTTCAACATGTACGCTCTTTACATGTTCGGCACGGCGGTGGAGACGGTTTGGGGACCAAAGCGATTTTTGTTTTACTACTTGTTTACTGGTTTCGGGGCATTGGCTTTGCAAATGATTGTACAAACAATTGAGTTTAAGTATTTTGGCACAAGTCCCTACGCCGCCAACGTACCCATGCTCGGCGCTTCCGGTGCAGTTTTTGGGATATTGGCAGCCTACGGGATGCAGTTCCCGAACAGCGAATTGCGGTTGCTTTTCCCACCGATAACGCTGAAGGCAAAATATTTTGTCCTTATTTATGCCGCCATCGAGATTGGGCTTGGGTTAAGCCCTTTTCAGACCGGAGTGGCGCATTTTGCACACGTGGGCGGTGCGCTTTTCGGCTTCCTGCTCATCATGTACTGGCGTAAACGAGGGGAAAGGTTGTATTGATTGTTGAATTGTTTTTTGGGAACACTTCATAGCCAACAATTTAACAATACAGCAACTCAACAATCCTGCTATTTTTGTAAAAAAGTCTTCGCAATGTTCAGTTCAGTTTGGCAAGACATAAAGGGGTATTTGAGCCATGGCAACATGTTGACCCGCATCATCCTGGTCAATATTGGGGCCTTTTTGCTGCTGCTGGTGACCAAGTTGCTGCTTGGCGGATTTTCTGAGGGAGGCATTTACAGCAGCTTTTCCCATTCCCTGATGATTGGCGCCCACTGGCAGCACAACTTGACGCACCCCTGGGTTTTCATCACGCACATGTTCCTGCACGAGGGTTTTTGGCACCTGCTGTGGAACATGCTGGGTCTGTACTGGTTTGGTCGCATCGTCGGCGACCTACTGGGCGACCGCCGGGTGCTGCCGATATACTTGATTAGCGGCTTCGCTGGTGGCATGGTTTACTTCGTAATGGCGAACGTTGTGCCCGGTTTGGGTTTTGGAGACTACGCATTGGGGGCTTCGGCGGCCTTTATGGGCGTTTTGGTCGTGGCGGGCGTCACAGCGCCCGACTATCTCATTGGCCTTCCGCTGCTGGGTGATGTACGCCTGAAATTCATCGTGCTTTTCTTTCTCGTGCTCGATTTGGTGGGCATTTCTTCCGGCTACAATTCCGGTGGCAGCTTTGGGCATTTGGGAGGCGCTGCGATGGGTTTTTTGATAGGCAACCAATTACAAAACGGCAACGACATGACCGCCCCGGTGAACCGGGTTTGGGATGCCATCACCTCGTTTTTTGAAAACCTTTTTTCACCAAAAAGGCCCAAGCCCAAAATGGCTTACCGCAACCCTGACCTGAAAAAAGAAACTGTAGGAAAGGCAACTCGCAGCACCAAACGCAGTAGCGGCAACCTTACCGACGACCTATCCCACCAGGAACAAATTGACGCCATTCTCGATAAAATCAAACAGACTGGCTATGATAGCCTTTCGGCCCACGAGAAGGAGTTCCTTTTTAATGCAAGTAACAAGTAAATTTCATCGGTCATTTTCGACCAATGGCCAATGACAATCTCAAATTGAAACTGCTCAAAAAAATACTTCGTTGGGCGAACCTGCTGCTGATTCTGGTCACCTTGTTGGCCTACCTCGCACCATACGTCAATCCAGCAAAAGTCTGGCACTTCACCTTCCTCGGGCTGGCCTACCCAATGTTGCTTTTTGGCAATATTGGGTTCGCAATTTTTTGGATAATTCGACATGACCGATACGCACTGTTTTCAATTGGCTGCATTTTGGCCGGGCTGGGTTATTTCGGAGGCTTTTTCAGCCTGAGTGCCTCAGAAAAATCCTCAAAAAATAACACAGAAATCAGGGTGCTCACCTACAACATAGCTTCCCTGAAGGACTACTTCAGGAGCAAAGCCGATAACAAGAAAAAAATCAAGGCTGATTTTGAAGCATTCAGCAAGCGTGCCGAAGCACCTGACGTGTTCTGTGTCCAAGAAGGCAGAGGCGATGACCTGACCGAACTAATCCAGACGACCTTCCATTTCCCGTTCCAGTATCGATACATTAATACCATCATTTTTTCAAAGTTCCCCATCCAAGCCAAGGGGGACATTGGCTTCAAGAATACAACCAATTCATGCGTTTGGGCTGATTTGAAAACGCCAGGTGGAATGGTGAGGGTTTACAATGTCCACCTACAGTCCAACAAATTGGGCCAAACCGCCGACAAAATTGCTACGAAAGGCCAAATCAGCGACCAAGAAACTTGGCGTGATATCCGGTTTGTCATGGGGCGGTACAAGAGTGCAGTTGCCATTAGGGCGAAGCAGGCGCAGGCTGTAGCAAGTCACATGGCCAAATCCCCCTACCCCGTTCTGCTTTGCGGTGACTTCAACGACCCGCCTGTTTCCTATGTGTACAAGCTCCTTTCTAAAAATTTACAGGATAGCTTCTGCGAAAAGGGCAGCGGCTTTGGTTCCACGTTTGCAGGTAACCTGCCCTTTTTGCGCATTGATTATGTGATGCCCAGCCGAAAATTCAAGGTGATGAACCACGAGGTGCTCAGCACAAAACTCTCCGACCATTACCCGGTGCAGGTTTTACTGCGTTGGACAAAATGAACCTTTTAAGAAGCTCCAATGACTGGATATAGGTATTTGCTGCAAAAAGTAGTGATTTATTCCAGCTCATCCTACACTGGTTTAAAATATGGCAAAATATTTGTACTTGATAATTAAATTTATTTGGTACTCGCAATAAGGGTTGCCAAATAGAAAGCGCCGACAATTCGAAACCTGTCGGCAACCATGAACAAAGTTTTATCCATGAACATAACCACCTCCCACAGGTGGCTCATTTTCCCGTTTGTATTTGGGAGAATTGGCCACAATGAATTTCAGCCACTGCTACACAGGTTGAAACTTACTTTCCCAATCACCGTAATTAAGACCATATTTCAACTACAACAAGGAGGCTTGATTGATGGCTATAGACTTTGCTTTTCGCAATTACTCAATGCAGTGCGGGAGGTTAGGTGGTATTATGCCATTGCAAAGTGATTTGCTTGTTTGCCGGTATCTAGAAGGATTTCAAGCACATTTACACTTTTGTAAAAAATGAATTTAAAAGTGTTGAAAGTGTAATTAATTGCTGTACATGCCTTTTTAAAACAAGCAATCCTTAAAGTCAAAATAAGTCAGTCAAATAATACAATTTTTAATTAATTCGATTTGTAATTTATTAAAAATTAGCATCTTATGACAACTAAACCGTTTCCTTGCAAAATCCTACCGTTTAGTAGATGGTTCGACACACAGGGAAATATGTGCAATAAAGTCCGTTACCTTTAACCATCATTTTTCACTAATAAACAGCTGGCTATGGGGCATTCCAATTTTACAGACCGTCAAGCCATTTTCAACCTGATTTCAACTTACGAGGATATGCTTGAAAAGAATCAGGTGAATTTTGCAAACCACTTACCCTATCATGCTTTGGTTAATTACTACGAGCGTGAGTGCTTGCTCGACCGAGCACTGGAGGTAGTAGAGCATGCCATCCGGCAAGTTGGCTACGATGTAGACTTCTTCCTTCGCAAGGCAGAGCTTCTTTTGGAGAAAAAGGAGCCTACTCAAGCGCTGTCCCTACTCGACCAAGTAGATGCAAAGACGCCCAACCTGCTTAATACTGCCATCTTACGGGCAGAAAGCTTGGCGATGATGGGTATGCACGACCAAGGCATTGCCCTTCTTGACGGCCTGAAATACTGTGCCGACGGCGAAGACCTGAGCAAAATATTTGTTTGCGAAGCAATGATTTATGACAGCCTGAAAGAATACGAACGCATGTTTTATGTGCTAAAGGCTGCACTACATGAAGACCCTTCCAACACAGAGGCGCTCTCGAGGATGTGGTACGTAGTGGAGTATGCCCGAAAGCACGAAGAAAGTGTTGAACTTCACGAAAAAATCGTGGATGAAGACCCCTACAATGCTTTAGCTTGGTACAATATCGGTGCCTCTCAGGCTTACCTCTGCAACTATGAAGCGTCCATCGAAGCATACGAATACGCCTATTTGTCCAAAGATGACTTTGAGTTCGCTTACCGTGAGTGCGCGGATGTCTGCCTCCTAACCCGTAATTTCCAAAAAGCACTCGGCTGCTACCAGGATTTGTTGGAACGCTTCGAGCCGGATGCCGACCTGTTCTTGAACATCGGGAAATGCTACGAGGAACTAGGCAACTACCTCGTTGCACGGGATTTTTTCCAGCGTTCTGTCGAGTTTGACCCCTATTGTGCCGAGGTACAATTCCATATTGGCCGCTGTTTTGCCAAACAAAAACAATGGCTTAAGGCCGTTGCGGCATTCCAAAAAGCCATTAAACTAGAGGAAAAAAACGAGGACTACCTTGCTGCAATAGCCGTTGCTTATGCCAATACCGGCAATTTGAAAAAAGCACTCCGCTACTTCCGAGAAGCTGCTGATTGCGCCCCAGAATTGCCCGAGCATTGGGTGAACCTTGCTCATTTTTTGATGAAAAACCGCCAATTCGATGAGGCAATCGATGCACTTGACGAGGCTGATGATAACGCTTGGGGTCCAGAGTTACTTTACTGCCGCAGTGCCTGCTTGTTTGAAATGGGTAACAAGTCGGAAGCGTTGTTTGTGTTAGAAGAGGCGCTTTACGAAGATTTCGATTCACACACGGCCTTGTTCCGATTGATGCCAGTATTGGAAAAAGACAAAGAAGTGAAAGCAGTGATCGCCATATTTCAGCCAGAAGAATAGCTCACCCTGCTCAACTTTGGCTACTTAACTTACTGTTCCCATATATTTTACTTCCGATTCATAAATGACGGAAGTTACTCACCCTGGTGGAGGAACGATGCCCTAATTTGAAAGGCATCGTTCTTTTTTTTCCCAAACCAAGTGTTTTTTGCCCCAAATGGCTCCGAATCCGGCCCAAATTCCATGCATACCCGTCTTTGGAATATTTTTTGAATAAAAGTGGCTGCTGTAGGTCCCACCCCCGTTTTGGCCATTATTCAAAAAACAACGATGAAAAAACATGTCCTGCCAATCTTGGTTTCAATCCTCGCACTGTTCGCTGCCTGCAACAAAACGCCTGATAAGGTAATCAGCATCAATCCAAATGAACTGACCACCGCCGACCAGGTCAAAATTGGCGAAGCGTTCCAGCTTGCGCTAGAGGCGAACACGGACAAATTCCCGCTATTGGATGAAGCAAGCTACCCGGAGGCTAATGCTTATATCTCCAAGCTGTTTTACAGCATGATTAATACGGCACAGGTGCAGCATCGAAAAGATTATAACTGGTCAGTTCATATCATCCGAGACGATGAGATGAGAACGGCGTTTTTCCTTCCCGGCGGGCATCTCTACATTTATACCGGTTTGTTGAAATACCTAGACACGGAGAGTGAGCTGCTTGGAATAATTGGTCATGAGTTATATTACGTTGACTCCGAATTACTCACAGAAAGGGTCCGACAGGCATTTGGCGGTGTCTTATTGGGCGACATTTTACTCGAAAACCCAGTACCAGATCTGCTCGATTTCGTGAATGATATGCCGATGTTGGACTTTGACGAAGAGGACGTTACGGCTGCCGATGCTTTTTCGGTCCAGCTGATTTGCCCCTTCTTGTACGAGCCTTCAGCCATTAAAAAGATATTGGTAAAAGCAGAAATGGAGGAGTTGAAGCCGCTTTGGCTGAAGACCCGACCCGCCAGATATGAAACCCGGATATTACTATTGAACGAAGCGTCAGCGGCTTGCGGCCTGCCAGGTGTTTCTAATGAAGAAA
>JAHEAS010000184.1 GCA_024642645.1 Saprospirales bacterium
CAGCGAAAGCACCGACTTCGAGCCATTCCGTCTCCTTGTCTACCAAGTAATTGATGCGCTCCCTAACTGAAAGTTTTCCTTTTGCCTGCAGTTTTTCCAATTTCTTAGTGCCGCCCCCCAACCTGATTTTCACTAAACGGTGTTTCATCAGGGTGATTTGCTGCTTCATCGTATCTTCATTCTTGTTCTTTTCGATGTCCATTATTTTGTTGTTCAAATGCGAAGGTTGCCAGTAATTAAGGCATCAAAGAAAAGCACAAACTACCGAAATGCAAAACGGCATTGAATTGCTCCAATGCCGTTTTGTAATAAAGTGGGCCGAAATCTTATCTTAGCTAGGAATAAAGCCATAAAGCACACCAGGTGAAGTACTAGATTAATGGTTGTGCCCACCCGGACCATGAACATGCCCATGCTCTACCTCTGTCGGTGTGGCAGCCCGAAGTGACTCGACCGTACCTGTGAAATACAGGTCAGTGCCAGCCATTGGGTGATTAAAATCCAGCATTACGCCTTCTGAACTCACTTCTTTAACCATACCGTTGAGGCGGTTTCCCTGGTCATCGGACATTGGGATAATCGTTCCTATTTTCAACATTTCTTGGTCAACCTCACCATCAACTTCGAAAGTTGACAATGGAAGCTGTACTACGGCGTTTGGATCATGCGCTCCATAAGCTTCCTCAGACTTTATGCCAAAAGAAAACTGGTCACCACTGGCTTTTCCGGTTAACTGGCGCTCAAACTCGGGTATCATTTGCCCCGCACCATACAAAAACACAAGTGGCTCACTGCCAAAAGTCTCTTCTACCAATTCACCTAAAACGTCGCTCACTGTCAACCTGTAATGTAGGCTGACGACAATATTTTGCTCAATAACCATTTCGAAAAATTATGGAGTGATGGATGTAAAACGAAGAATAGCGGCAGGGCATTCGACCAACTGCATCCGAATATTTGAGCCGCAAAAGTAGCAAAGTCTTGGTTTTTTCCTACTTCTTTGCAATTTCGGCTATAGCAGCTACAAATCTGTCGAGGTCATTCAAGGTGGTATAAACATTCGGCGTTACCCGAACGCCGTGGATATTTTCCCAGTTGATACCTACCGTATGGATTTTGAATTTGCTGAATAGCTTTTCGCTGAGTTCGACAGGCTCAATGCCATCGATTTGCAGCAGCGCAATCGCTCCACTAAACTCCGGCTTTAGGGGTGAACCAATTCTCACACCCGGTATTTGCAGTGCCTTGTCCGTCCAGTATTTTTTGAGGTAAAACAGACGTTTCGCTTTTCGCTCGGCGCCAATCATCAAGTGAAAATTGACGGCATGACCAATCGCTTGCTCAATTGCAAATGAACGAGTCCCGATGTTTTCAAACTTTCGGATGTCCTCACTTTCTGGGTCTCCCGCTGCCATGAGTGGGTAAAGGTTCTTTATTTTGTCCTTTTTAACATACAGGAGGCCGCTGCCAAATGGCGCACAAAGCCATTTATGAAGGCTGGTTCCCAAGTAATCACATTCAAGGTCTGGTATTTTGTAATCAATATGTGCAAATGTATGTGCAGCATCTACGAGCACTTCGATGCCCCGACGATGAGCAGCTTGCGCTATTTGTTTGGCAGGAAAAAGCTGGCCATTCCAATTGACCATGTGTGTGATGTGCACAAGTTTAGTTTTCGAAGTAAATGCGTTTTCAAACTCCTTGACTATCCGCTCGTTGTCTTCAATTGGTAGCTCAAAATTGAGCCACTTCAATACGATGCCATCTCGTTTTTCCCGCTGTTTCCAGGCGTTAATCATGTTCGGGTAATCCTGTTTTGTCAGCACTATCTCGTCCCCTGCTTTTAGTCGCAGGCCAAAAATAACATTGGCCAATGCTTCTGTCGTATTGCGATTGATGGTAACTTCTTCAGCTGAGCAGCCAGCAATTTCGGCAAGTTTTGCCCGGAGTGGCTCCTTGCCTTGGTCCAGCACACGCCACATATAAAAACTGGGAGCTTCATTGCTCAGGCGGTTGTAATGTTCAACAGCCTCCTGAACGACCTTAGGCTGTGGGCTTACGCCACCATTGTTGAGGTTGAGAATATTTGGTGATACCGTGTAAGCCTGCTGGATGAGGTACCAAAAGTCTTCATCGGTAGCCACATCAGAAGCGTCACGGTGGGCGCTTCGCTCAATGGTTTCCTTTAAATTTTTACCCTGCGCTGATTGGATGAAGGGTGAAAATGCAGCTAAGCCAGCAGCACTGGCAACTTTCCAGATGAAATTTCTGCGGTCTTGCATAGTTGAGTTTTAGTTGGTAATCCTTCCGCCAAACATACTGATTTCTTTAATCATTAAAACAAAAACGCCCGAATGATTGACATCCAGGCGTTTTTGAATCAATTTTTATGAATCGAAACTTAGTGCTGAACCACGAATTTCTTCGTTTTGGTACCAGCCTTCGTTGCGATACGTACAATGTAGGTGCCATTTGCCAGGTCAGAAACATCGTATTGACGACTCTGCTGGTAAGCATTTTCAACCTCGTCAATAGAAATCACACGGCCATTAAGGTCGGCGAGGGTGATATTGGCAAGGGTTGGCTCCTCCAAGTTAATGTCCACGTTCAAGTAGGCATTGGCTGGGTTCGGGTAGAATTTTAGCGAATTGTCCGGGAGGCTTACTTCGTCGGCAGTGCTGTAAAGCGAAATAAACATTCTAGCTATAGCAGCCTCCTCAACTCCAAATCCACCCAAAAACCAATCGCTACCTAACAGTACAGTCGAAAACTGGAAATAGTTAATCTTGGTATTAAAAGCTTGGAAGATTGAACTAGCTTCATCATTGTATTCTACCATCAGAAGGTATCTTTTACCAGGTTCTAGAGGAACCCCTGCGTCACCTTCTTCAATATCAACGAGGTCAACAGAGACATCTGCATAGTTCGTGTAATTTTGAAATTCATGCGTATTGAACCCTAATAATGTTAAAGACGGATTTGTGGAAACATCTAAGACCTGATCGTCAAAGTTGCTCCAATCTGGCAAGACATCATCATTTACCCCCATTAAATAAATGGAGACAGTTTTACCGGCAATTGGGTCATCTGGATTAACTGCACAAGAAAATACTGCCTTGGTAGCTTGGTATTGGTCAACCCAGTTGGAACTAGTATTGTATAAATTTCCGACTGCATAATCGCCACCACCGCCAGGTTGTAATCCACCTACAAAATCATTGTCACCATCGTCCTTTGCAAAGTAATCGTTGGTTACACGGAACTGCTGCTCGACAGCATTATTAGATAGGTCAAAATCAGTATTTGAACTGCTGATAGAATAACGTAGGCGGTGAACACCTGTTGTTAACATATTTGGAGCGAACAAATCATCGAAAGAGTAGGTAGAGTCAGGAGATTCTTTTGGCAGGGTTCCGATATTAATTTCATCGGTGTATACAACCGTATTACCTTTTAATATTTCAACCTTCAGCATGACATCACTCTGGTCTGCACTGCCAATATTATAAACATCAACTGAAAAACCCATGGTGTCAGTACCTATTTGACTAACTGGCTGAGCATAGCTGGCTGGCGAATAGAAGAAGTCACCAAGTTTCAAATCAAATGAAGGGCGTTCGATAATCGATACATCATCAATAATCCAAAAATAGTAATCTGCATCAAAAATAAACTTGACTTTAAATTGGGCAGTATTTCCACCTCCAAATAGGGGTATTACTTTAAGGCTGTTTGCAGGAGTAGAACTGTTAGTAGCAATATTTTCATTAATGTTTACAGTATCAACCCAAGTGGTACCATTATCATTTGACCACGCAACCAAGCAACTGCTATTGTAATTGCGGTGGAATTGATTAAACTGTATAGACACATAAGGTTGTCCCGTCAAATCTATGGTAGGTGAAATCAATTCGCCCAACTGTGGTGAGGGTGCAACACCCATCCCAAACGCACCTTGGACACCGCCATTGTCGTAAAAGTCGGAATCGAAAACAACAGCGCCATTTGCAACGGAGGGTGATTGAATTGCCTGAGTACCTGAATAAGCACCTAGGTCAGCTTTTCCATCAGCTTCCCAAACCCACAGCGCATCTGGGTCGCCAACTGCAACTGCGGTCCAATCATTTAGTCCGCCAGCGAACTCACCGTTCGGATCACCTGCACCTCCCCAAAGTACAGTTTGCGCATCTGCAAATAAGGCCCAAGTCATCAAAAATGAAAGGCCTAGCATTTTTTTTGTAAAATTTTTCATGTCTAAATTAAATTTTATGAATAAAACAGCAAAGCATTTTGAATCATTTTATTATGGCAAATTACTGATAATCAACAATTTACCAACAAATCAAATTATTCAAAATTGAATCCCTTAAGCCAGCTTTTACAAATGAATAACCATTAGTTTAGTACTGACCATGTTTGCGCCACAAATGACCCGCAAGGTATAAGAACCGTTGCTTAGCCCTGAAACATCTATTGGCAATTGGCTGACAATTCCATTTTCAAATTCCTGGTGGAGCACTGAGCGGCTGCAAAGGTCAAAAATTTCCACTTGGATTGGGTGATTATAGCTGACAAAATCACAAGTTAGTTTGATTGTCTCGTTTGCAGGATTTGGCCAAATGGTAATCCCTTTTGGATTGTTGAAGGGTTGTTCAGTTGAAGAAACATATTGCACCACGTTTAAGTTGATGAATGGAATTCTCCTCAACGCCCAGGCATTTGCCCTAAAATCAACATCGTCCCCTTCCCGCAACATCGAAGTGTAGGCTGGGATGCCGTCATCATAGGAATTATAAAACATGGCCGTGTAGTTGATTTCCTCGCTTCCAGCTATTGGGAATCGTTGAATAACACCATTGACAGCCACAGGGTCGAGGTAGCCCACAGTTACAAAGTAGTAGGTATTGTCCTCAAGGTCCACGGAATCCATTTCCCCTGAAACAGGCACAGTGACCACCATGTTGTTGTCATCTGAATCAGCATCATAAATATTGTACGCTATCAGTTCATATTCATCCAAGTTAGCAATGGTGTCGCTGTTCACATCGCCAATATTGTCGCCATTTTTCCATTGGTACAGTTTGATGCTCAATTGTGCGTTTGCATCGTCAAGTCTTGAGGTGTTCTTGTAGGCAAAACTCACGCTCTTTGCTTTCAGGCCGCTACCCTTGGGCACGTAGTAGCAATTCCCAATTTCGTAATCCACCGATTCACTTGGGAAAAAATACCCGTTGCTACTGTAGCAAAATTTATTCTTGGCAAAAACACCCTCCGTAACTTCATACTGCCAATGGACATTGTTGTTGGTTAGGTTTTGATCAGAAGTGCTGGATTTTATCCGATAAAAAACCTGGTAATCGGCGACTTGCGGCGCTGGCAGGAATTTGTCGGGGAAAAAGACATCTTCCCAAACATCACTTGGCTCCACCAAGCCCAACGAAACTGAATCAAGGAAGACGACATTGTTCAGGTTGTTTTTCACCTCGGCATAAACTACCACATTGTCCATGCTGGAATTGCCTTCATTTCTTACTTGCGTAAAAAGGCTGATTGGGCGGAGTTGATTTTTAGGTTGACTAAAATCTGGCGATACACTGAAAAAACCTGGATTGATGGCCAAGTCCTGGTCGTTTGCATAAGCAATTCGCACATCATCCAGCATCCAGAAATGGGTGTCGCCCGAAAAAATAAACTGGAGCCTCACCTGAGATTTCCCTGCAACAGCAGTCGGCAAGCGAAAACTCACGGCTTCACATTTCCCATGCAAGAAAGGCTGTAGCGGATTGACGTCAATCGTGTCTATAAAACTAGCACCATTATCAATGCTGATGGCCACTGAGGTGATGGGCAGTTGAACGGTTGCTTTGTTGGCCACAGCAAATGCTTGATTGTACCTTAAATCCAATTTTGCCCCAGCAGGAATGCTGGAAAGGTTGATAGTCGGCGAACGAAGGTCACTTCTAGCATATGGCGTTGCCGGGCTCAAAAGGTTGCAAGGAGCAGCATTCATCAGCATCGCACCATTTGATGCCCCAGGCCAACAGGCATAATAATCCGCCTCGGCACCGCCAACAGGCAAATACATCAAGCCAGTATTAATCCATCGCCATCGACAAGTATCCAACTGTTGGGTAACCGTCCAGCCATTTAGCCCACCAGCGAAATCGCCTTGATAGAAATTTTGTCCCCAAACGACGTTGTTGTAAAGTGGGTTTGAGTCAAACAACGCCACATCGTCAATCATCCAAGCGACATCAAATTTCGCCGTCCAGTTCCACTCGATGGTAATGTTGGGTTTGTTAGCTGCTGCTGCCGATATGTCAATCAAAACGGGTTGGGCATTCCATGATTGCAGGGTTCCCATCAATGAAGAATTTAGGTAGGGAAAAACGGTGAACGTCATCCAAGGGTCATTGCCCGACCTCACTCTGATGACTGCATTCGTGGTTGGGTCATTGTAAACAGCATGAATATAGGTCTGAAATTGAAGGAAGACAGCTGCCTTGTCTGAGCAATCTATTAATTCGGTACGCAGGTAACTTTGGCTTGCAATAGGAAGCGGCCCGTGTACATAGGAATTCACAAACATGTACCCATCATCGAAACCAGTTGAGCGGAACTCGTCATCGCTGCAAGCAAGGTTGGCAAGCGTAGCAGGTGGGCAATCATTTGGGTTGTCGCACCATTCCCAAAGAACGCCTTGGGTAGATGCATCCCCGATTGACCATGCCGTTGGGAACGAGCCATTAAAAGACTCCTGCCAAAAAGGGTTGGCTACGTTGTTGGCGAGAATGCCAAATGAAAGGACGGAGAAGAGCAGGATAGTTGTAGTTTCTTTTTTCATAACTTAAGTGTTTTAGGTAGCGGGAGAAAAATAGCAAAAAGGT
>JAHEAS010000185.1:0-2242 GCA_024642645.1 Saprospirales bacterium
GGCATTTGCATGGGAGACAATGTAGCTCGGAAAACCTGCCAAACAGACCTGTAAAGTTGTTCCAAATTGGCTTGAGAAAAGTCCACGTCGAAGGTTTTGAAAACGCCCAAAGTGAAGTCCACCGGGTTTTTTATCATTGGCCCGACGTTCAGGATGTCGAAGAAATGTTCGCTCCTCAATAGGGCTTCCAATGCTGGCCGAATCTCGTAATCATTGTCCACCAGAATTTGCGCCATCGGCGCAATGACCTCATCCTCAACCTGTTGTGAGATGTCGTAATAAACAAACCACAAATAAAGCTTGCGGCAAATAAACTTGGCGCACTCGTCTTTTGAGAAAATGATGTCAAGCAAATGGGCGTATTCCTGGTCGCCCATGTTCGGGATTTGAATATCGTTGAAGCGGAAGGAAAGCTGTTTGGTGGTTTGGTTGTGGCGAGCGGTAGTGAAGTATGATTCCACTGGAATGGCTGGGTTTGAGCTGTTGAAACCCCGGTCTCGCCAGCCGGTGAGGACCTTTGCCATTTCTACCACGTCCTGTTCGGTGTAGTTGGTGTAATCACTTGGACCAACCAGCGGACCTTTGCCGATGGTGAAGAGTTCCATCACTTCACGGGCAAAATTTTCATTGGGTGATGCAGCAGTGTTGGTATTTCCGTTCAAGTAGCGGAGCATGGCAGGCTCTATGGTCATTTGCTTGGTCAATTCCTTGAAGTTCCCGAAAGCAAATTGCCGCAGCAAAGTCGAATATTTATACACAAACCTTGTGTCATTGATATCGGCCACTGGGAAGTGGTTGTGCCAGAAAAGCACCATTTTCTCTTGGATGCTAGACCCTTCTGCTCGGATTAGGTTGAGTGTCCAGGACCGGAGCGACTGGTCTCTGTAGCCCGTTAAACCCACAACATTGGGCGTGTAGGCTTTGTCCACCCATGTCTCACCAATTGGCGTGTTCGGGTCGTCGGTGAAGTTTGGATTAACGGGAGGGTCGGGCATTGACTGGGTGGCAAAAATCTCATCCATTGCCAAATCCAGTCCCATGTTTGCCACATCTTTCATTTGTTGGTAGGTAGCACCGAAGGTGGCTCTGCGAAGCAGGTGTGCCGCTTGGTCGTGGCCGAAAGGCCCAGTGTAGGGGGCCAGCCCAGAAACTACGGCTGATGATGGGGCCATTGCTGATGTATCTGAACTTTTTCGACCCAACATCTTGGAAAGGGTTGCTCTTCTATCCATGTCATAATTAGTTTATGAAATTATTGGCTTTTCAGGGCAAGTTACGTGTTGACTTATAAAATTTGGAATGGTTTAACTAAGGGCGAATAATTTTCAACTATTGGTGAAAAAAACAGGCCAAAGGTTGCAAGCATGGGAAAAAAAACAGCCGAAAAATGAGTCTCTCTCCATTTTTCGGCTGTTAGACAATACCAATTTAGGTAGCCTATACCTTATATTATGCCAAACAATTTCGCATATTTCAAGATTTCGGCGGTATTGCTAATTTTCAACTTTCCAGTGAAAACGGCCATCATTGGGTTCAGCTCGCCCCGTAACAAGGCAATGAAATTCTTTTCCTTGGCAGTCACTTTACAGTTTGGTTCACCTTCAAAATGCTCGTAAACATTCATTTTGTTGTCCTTGACGATAACGCTGAACTGTCCACCGCCATCACCATCAATTTCAAAATGAAAATTGGTGTCCACATCCTTTAGGTATTCTGGGTTTACAGTCATTGGTAAGGTCGTGAGGAAATCCTTAGCATTGTGAATGGTGAACTTGGGAATTTTGTTTAAATCCATTTTCTTTTAAGATTGAAATGTTTTAAAGAGGCGGAAAGATGCAAATTTTCAAATAAACTGCTCCATCCATTCGACCAAAAAGCTCAACACCTCGCCTTGTTGCGGCTCGTTGTGAATTTCGTGCTTCAGACCCGACCATTCCTGCCACGTCACATCGCTCTTAATCCTTTTTGCAAAACCTGAGGAGCCGGCAGGGCTGGTAATTCGGTCATTTCCGCCATGCATGAGCAGGGTAGGGCACGGCATATCCTCGGTGAAACAATTCAGCCAAGCTGCCCCTTCCAGCAGCGAAGTGCCAGCCCGAACCGAGATTCGGCTATGTACCAACGGGTCGTTTACATAAGCTTCCACAACTTTGGTGTCATTTGACAACTCATTGACATCCAAGCCATTAGGCTGTGTCAGCTTTGGCAGGATATGATTCATGATTTTGCCGAAAAATACCCT
>JAHEAS010000185.1:2252-6863 GCA_024642645.1 Saprospirales bacterium
GGCGATGGCGGCACGGGCAATTGAATCCAAGGCGCTGACGAAATTAGACCTGCTAAGTTTGGTTTTCTTCGCAAAACATAGTTCAAGACTACGTTTCCACCCATACTGTGGCCATAGAGAAAAATAGGAATGCCAGGGTATTTGTCTTGGGCTGTTTTTAGCAACAATCCAACATCATCAAGCATGGATTCCAAGCCTTCGGTATGACCACGCTTGCCTTCCGTGCGCCCATGACCTTGTTGGTCAAAGCCAATTGTTGCGATGTTTTTTGAAGAAAAATAATCAGCAACATGGTCGTACCTTCCAATGTGCTCACCCAATCCATGAACCAAACAGACTGCCGCATGGGCACCTTGTACCTGCCAATGACGAAAGAATAAATTGACACCAATTTTATTTGCCAGCTGAAAATCAATGACTTGCATCCATGTATTTTTTTGAATTGCAAAATAGGACAACCTCACCGAATTGATGGAAAATTACTCAAAAATTCACCTGAATGAGCAACCCCAACAACTTCACATCGTTGAAAACTAATTGTATTTTTTACAAACTATTTCCTGGTGGCTTGGTTCAAGCGGCAAGTTTTCTAAAAAATGTCCAAAATAAAATTTGCCCGTTTTTGCATTTTTTTCAAAACAAACCATAAACTGCTTCAGAAAAGGCATTCTAAAATTCCAAAAAACCATAGAAACAGTGCTTGAAAACTAGCAAAAACAATAGTTTTCTTCACAATAATTCGTAAGCCAAAGAATATTTTTTGTACCTACTTTTGCCGCTCAAATTGAAGACATGAATCCATATTTTCCAATTCTGATGGTATTTGCAGTAGCCCTGGGCTTTGTGGTTGTTACGTTATTGGCTACTCATTTTTTGGGACCTAAACGTAAGACAGAAGTCAAAGATGAAGCATTTGAGTGCGGCATCGAGTCCATCGGCGATGCACGCTCACCAGTGTCCATTAAATATTTCCTCGTTGCCATTCTATTTGTCTTGTTTGACGTGGAGGTGATTTTTATGTACCCGTGGGCCGTGAACTTCAAGGAACTTGGAGTAAAAGGCTTGCTCGAAATGTTTACCTTCATGGCAGTTCTTTTCGTTGGCTTGATGTATATCTTTAAAAAAGGAGCGCTGAAATGGGAATGAACCGATTGTGGATTTCGGGATTGCGGATTTCGGATTGAAAATGTCCAAATTGGCAGCCCCTTGAATCCGCAATCCGCAATCCAAAATCCACAATGAATATTGACATCCGACCAGAAAATACCCCGCCCGGCCTTGAAGGCGCTGGATTCTTCGCCACTTCGCTCGACAAGGTAGTTGGGCTTGCTCGTGCCAATTCACTGTGGCCATTGCCCTTCGCTACTTCCTGCTGCGGCATAGAGTTCATGGCAACGATGGCCAGCCATTACGACCTCGGCCGATTCGGAGCGGAGCGCCTCAGCTTTTCTGCTCGTCAGGCTGACCTACTGATGGTAATGGGAACCATTGCGAAGAAAATGGGACCGGTGCTCCGTCAGGTTTATGAGCAAATGGCCGAGCCAAAATGGGTGCTCTCCATGGGGGCTTGTGCCAGCAGCGGCGGTATTTTCGATACCTATTCGGTCTTGCAGGGCATTGACCGAATCATTCCCGTGGACGTGTATATCCCCGGTTGCCCGCCAAGGCCAGAACAGGTATTGGATGGCATTTTGAAAATTCAAGAATTGGCGAAAAACGAGAGCCTGCGCCGCCGACATTCCGCCGAATACAAGGAAACACAAGCAATTTATGGTCTCGAATAAATGATGAAACTACCTGAAATAGAAATTCCCTGGATGGAGGAAGTGGTCGAAAAACTTCGCCAACGGTTCGATTCCGGTATTCTCCACGTTGAACAAGCCTACGACTTCCCGGTTGTCGTTATTGCGAAGCAAAGCCTAATCGACGTTTTGACCTTCCTGAAAAACGACCCGGACATGGGCTTTAGCTTCCTGACCACGCTCTGCGGTCTGCATATTCCCGGCTTTGAAGGCGGTGAATTCGGCATGATGTACCAGTTGCACAACTTGCCCAAAAACAGGCGCTTGCGAATCAAAACATACATGGCTGAAAACGACCTAGATGTTCCAACCGTCAGCAACCTTTGGCCCACCGCCAATTGGATGGAGCGGCAGGAGTATGATTTCTTTGGGTTCAATTTCGTTGGCCACCCCGACTTGCGCCGCATTTTGAACATGGATGAAATGAACTACCATCCGTTGCGCAAGCAATATCCATTGGAGGATTTGGGCAAACACGATAAGGATGATAAGATGTTTGGAAGATGAGGTTTAGAAGGTTTAGCAAAGTTTAGAAGGTTTAGTTTTGCCCCGTTTCTAAACCTCCTAAACTTTGCTAAACCTTCTAAACCTCCAACATGAAAACTTACAGTTTTGAAAACATGCTTGCTTGGGGAAAAGCGAAAGAGCTGACCCTAATTTTTTACCGATTGACCAATAAATTTCCTAGAACAGAGCAGTTTGGACTAATCAGCCAGATGACACGTGCCGCAGTGTCGGTCATTTCAAATCTTGCCGAAGGTTCAGCACGTCGATCAGATAAGGACAAAGCTCGGTTTTATGAAATTGCCTACGGAAGCACGATTGAAGTGCTTTCACAATCCATTGTTTCTTCTGAATTAGGCTTTATTCTCCAAGCCGATTATGAAGAAATTAGGTCTAAAGTTGATGAAGTTTGCTTCTTGATAAGCCAACTTCGGAAGCCATTGATTAATGTGGCAAACGAAGATGGTGCAATTGAAGGCGAAGATTATTTTGTGGTTTAGAAAACCAGTTTAGAAGGTTTAGGGAGGTTTAGAAGGTTTAATGGATGCCATGTCCTAAACCTTCTAAACCTCCCTAAACCTTCTAAACCTCAAAACCAGACATGAGCGAGTTTCAAACGCAAGTTTTAGAAAAGGAATACACGACGCTGAACCTCGGTCCAACGCACCCCGCTACGCACGGCATTTTCCAGAACGTCCTGCAAATGGACGGGGAAATCATTGTGTCCAACGAGCCGACCATCGGGTACATCCACCGGGCTTTCGAGAAACTGGCAGAGCGGCGGCCGTACAACCAAATCGCACCCATTACTGACCGCCTAAACTATTGTTCCGCCCCCATCAACAACATGGGTTGGCACATGACGGTCGAGAAGCTCATCGGATGCGAAGTGCCGAAGCGGGCGCAATACATCCGGGTCATCATCATGGAATTGGCCCGTATCGCCGACCACATCATCTGCGATTCGGTCATTGGTGTGGATACTGGGGCGCTCTCCGGCTTCCTCTACATCTTTCAGGAGCGGGAGCACATCTACGAAATATTCGAGGAGGTTTGCGGAGCAAGACTGACCACCAATACGGGCAGAATCGGCGGCATGGAACGGGATTTCTCTCCAAAAGCTTGGGAGAAACTGGAGTACTTCGTAAAACATTTCCCCGAAAAACTCCAAGAATTCGAGAACCTCTTGCTCCGCAACCGCATCTTCATGGACCGCACCATCAATGTCGGGGCGATAAGCGCAGAGCGAGCACTGGCTTACGGTTTCACCGGTCCCAACCTCCGTGCTGCTGGCGTGGACTACGACGTGCGGGTGATGAACCCTTACAGCAGTTACGAGGATTTCATTTTCGACATCCCCGTGGGCACCAACGGCGACACCTACGACCGTTTCATGGTGCGCCTCGAAGAAATGAAACAGAGCCTCAGTATCATCAAGCAAGCCATGAAGAACATGCCCGACGGCCCCATTCATGCCGATGTTCCAGAATTCTATTTGCCCCCAAAAGAGGACGTTTACTCTAAAATGGAGGCACTTATTTACCAGTTCAAAATTGTGATGGGCGAGATGGGCGTGCCAAAGGGCGAGGTCTATCACGCCGTCGAAGGCGGTAACGGCGAACTCGGTTTCTACCTTATCAGCGACGGGGGACGGACGCCGTTCCGCTTGCATTTCCGTCGGCCTTGTTTCATTTACTATCAGGCGTACCCGGAGATGATAAAAGGCTCGATGTTGAGCGATGCAATTTTGACGATGAGCAGTATGAATGTCATTGCAGGGGAACTTGACGCATGAGGTTTAGCAGGTTTAGCAGGTTTGGCAGACTCCAACTAAACCTCCTAAACCCTCTAAACCTTCTAAACCATAAAATGACTGACATTAAATTCTCAGACGAAACGCTGGCCTTGGTTCAAAAAACCATCCGCCGCTACCCACCGGGCCGCCAGAAATCGGCGCTGCTCCCCGTGCTGCACTTGGCGCAGGCCGAGTTCGACGGCTGGCTCAGTGCCCCGGTGATGGACTACGTGGCCTCGCTCCTTGACATCCAGCCCATTGAGGTCTATGAGGTGGCCTCGTTCTACTCAATGTTCAACCTGAAACCTGTTGGCCGCTGCCTCATCGAGGTATGCCACACCAGCTCTTGCTGGCTGATGGGTGCGGACGACATTGTGCAACACTTGGAGCAGAAACTCGGCATCAAAAAAGGCCAGACCACGCCCAATGGCAAGTTTACCCTAAAGACCGTCGAATGCCTCGGCTCCTGCGGCACTGCCCCGATGATGATGATTGGGGCGGACTTCCACG
>JAHEAS010000186.1 GCA_024642645.1 Saprospirales bacterium
ACAGTTGGTTTTATTTTGATTTGGTAAAAAATGTGAGCAAGGACAAGACTTTCCATGCCTGCCAAATTCCGCTTGGACTAGTGGAAATGCTAATAAAATCTTGTACTCGTGAGCAGGACGACGTGTTCGTGCTATTCGGTGGGAGTGGTTCAGAGTTGGTGCTTTGCCAGCAGTTGCAGCGAAATTTTATTAGCTGTGAACTACACCCGGAGTACCACCAGATGATTGCGGAGCGACTTGGAAACAATGGGGAAATTCAAGAGGAGCACAAGATTGGGAAACGGAAAAAGTAGTTGGTAGTTCCTTGAGTTGGCAGTTGATTAGTCGTGCATATCACTGAAACAAGAGAGGAGGTGACTATTCAAAGTTACCTCCTCTCTTATTTTTATCAGACACTGCTGAACAACTGCAACTGTCGAACTGTAAACTAATTATAACACCCCGCCTTCCGTTTTCCCCGCTTCCTACCGCCCATCAGGCCGTTGTCGAGGAAGTTGTAAGAGACGGTGACACCAGCGATGAAATACCAGTCTTTTTTGGCATTGTCACCACGCTGTGTGCCAGTGGGGACGATGACCGGCTCACCGTTTTCGGTCAATTCACCGGTACGGTTGCCGAGGGCGGCTGCCAGTTGTCCGTTGCCAGCCATGAGTTCGGTGTAGGAAACATAGTCACCGCTCACATCGTCGAGGTAGTCGGTAAAAGTAGGCCGAGCACCGAGTTCGAGGCCGAGGTTGATGCGGTCGGTGAGGGCATATTTCACACCCACGCCAAAGGGGATTGCGAAAGCAAAACGCTTGTAGGGCGAATCAAATCCAGCCATGCCTTGGCCTTCCGTGCCGAGGGGTTGCAGTTCTTCCCAGTTGCCGAGGTAACGGGCTTTTGGGTTAAACTTTGTACCTGCAATTCCCGCAAAAAGATAGGGAGAAA
This sequence comes from Saprospirales bacterium, assembly GCA_024642645.1. GTDB lineage: Bacteria > Bacteroidota > Bacteroidia > Chitinophagales > Saprospiraceae > UBA6168. The sequence goes on from JAHEAS010000186.1 coordinate 931, forward strand.
ACGGACGAGACAAGCCGTAAGGTTGGTAGCCAAGGATGTTCCATTCGCCAACCAGCGAAAGCTCCAAGATACTGGAACGGAAGCTCAGGTTACGGTCACGCACATAGTCATCGTTACGCACGTTGGCGTCTTGGCCAGAAATTCTGGCCCAGTTAAAGCCGAGCTTTACGGCAAACAAGTCATTGAAATTTTGGCGGACGAAAGCACCTGCGGCCAGCTTGGTTTCTTTCAAGTATAGGTTGCTGGAGTTATTGGACAAATCACCGACGTAATTAGCGCCGCCAAGTAAAATGCCAGCCTCCAGATGCTGTGAAAATGCTGCCATCGGTAGCAACGCAAGTGCGAAGATTTGAATTATGTTTTTCATAATGATTGGAATGTAGTCAAGTTGAAAAATGCTTTAACGAAAATAACTAGCTAAAACTTGTGCCATCTGTGCTTGAATTTCAAGCGCAGCGGCTCTGGCTTTTTCAGCAAAATCTTCGCCGTTGCTTGCAAAGATGATGCCCCGTGACGAATTAACCAACAGCCCGCATTGGCTGTTCAGCCCAAATTCGCACACTTTTTCCAGTTCGCCACCCTGTGCTCCGATGCCCGGAACAAGGAGGAAATTGTCTGGAGCAATCTGCCGGATTTCCTTGAATTTTTCGGGATGCGTCGCCCCGGTCACGAACATCAGATTGTCGGGACTTCCCCAAGTTTGCGCTTTTCTCATCACTTTTTCAAAAAGTGGTCCGCTGTTTTCTTGCGCCGCAAACTGAAAGTCGAAGCTGCCCTTGTTTGACGTTAATGCCAGCAGGATAACCCATTTTTCCTCAAAATCGAGGAAAGGCTTCACACTGTCTTCACCCATGTACGGTGCCACGGTCACGGCGTCGAAGTTCATTTTTTCAAAAAAAGCCTTGGCATATTGCGTGGAAGTGTTGCCGATGTCACCCCGCTTAGCGTCAGCGATAGTGAAGATATTGTCGGGAATGAGTGCCATGGTTTTTTCGAGCGTCCGCCAGCCCACCCAGCCCTGTGATTCGTAAAAAGCGAGGTTGGGTTTATAGGCTACGCAAAGGTCTTGCGTTGCTTCGATAATTTGGCGGTTGAACTCAAAAATGGGGTCGTCGTAAGCCAGCAAATGCTTCGGTAGCTTGGACAAATCGCTGTCCAAACCCACGCAGAGAAAGGATTTTTTGGCTAGAATTTGCTCGAAGAGTTGTTGTCGAGTCATACTGGAAAGGCTAATATTGCTTTTTAATGATAGCTTTTTAGAAGTTGCCAACTCATATAATGGTCAACAATTTTGATTTACGTCGTTGATGAAATTCAGCACTTCGTCCCGGCCGTTGCTGTACTCGGAAGAGGTGATGAACTCCTGAGGAAGGGGGTCCCAAGTTTCGGAAATCGCTGCTCGGATTTTTGTGAGGCTGCGTTCAAGTTGGGCCTTGGAGAGGCGGTCGCACTTGGTATAGGCGATGACGAAAGGCACTTGATTTTCCCCAAGGAAGTTGATGAATTCCAAGTCGTTTTTACGGGGCTCGATATTGGAATCGATGAGCACGAAACAACAAACAAGTGCCTCCCGTTGCAGCAGGTAATTCTCAATCATAGGGCCGAAACCTGCCCTGATTTTCTTGCTGGTTTTGGCATAGCCGTAACCGGGAAGGTCCACCAAATGCCAAGTTTCATTGATGTTGAAGAAGTTGATGGTTTGGGTCTTACCTGGCGTGTTGGAGACGTGCGCCAAGCCTTTCCGACCTGTCAGCATGTTTATCAGCGAAGACTTGCCGACGTTTGAGCGTCCGATGAAGGCGTACTCTGGGAGTTTTGTGGCCGGGCAATCTTCCACTTTGATGAATGTCCCTTTGTATTCTGCAGTTGTTATTTCCATGAGGCTCAAAGATGCAGAGAAGATGCTTTTCATCGTTCGTTTTGAATCAAAAAGGCTCAACTTTGCCCAAAATAAGTGATTTGAATGGTAAAAACAGTCCAAGAAAATAGGTTTTTCTTCTTGCTTTTAAGTTTGTTCATCATTGTTGGTGGAGTTTATTTGTTCCATAGCAACAAGGTGGATGCGATTTTCTTTTTTAGTGAAAACCGCTCGCCCTTCCTGAACGAACTGTTTAAAATAATCACCCATTTTGGCGAAGGCCCTGCTTACATTGTAATTGGGCTAACAGCATTGTTGATTCGATTTCGATATACATTGTTGGTGACCATTACTGGAATAACCGTAATGGTAGTCAGTTTTTCCCTCAAGGCTGCCTTCGCCTTCGACCGACCGATGGCTTTTTTTACGAAACAAAACTTGCTGGATAACCTCAATTTATTGGATGGTGTTGAACTGCATTCGGGTGCTACAAGTTTCCCGTCGGGGCACACAATGTCAGCATTTGCGTTGTATAGCTTGCTTGTATTTTTACTTCCTACAAAAAAAAGCTACGCAGCTGGGCTTTTTTCGTTGGCACTCTTGGTGGGGATTTCGAGGATTTACCTCGTGCAGCATTTCTGGCCAGACGTGTATGCTGGTAGCATACTTGGAGTACTTTTGGCAATAGTGATTTACTCCCTTCAAGCTCGATTCCAAGTTTCAGAATCGGGCTGGTGGGACAAATCGCTGGTATTTGGAAAAGGGAATGGTCAAGCTACGAAACCTTAATTTTTACCCTTGAACGCCGGGTCTGCTTCCACCGGCTCGTATTTGTACTCCATTTTTTTCTTCGATAAAATACGCCGATAGCGCTCAGGGTGCAGGCGAAGGTCCCGCAAAAGAAAATCTACGTTTTTGATAGTGGTCTCTAAGTTGGAGGCGAATTCTTTATCGTTCAGCAACATCGGGATAGCGCCGTCACCTGATTTTAGGCTTTGCAAAAGGCCGCTGAGGTCCGCAATGGCTTTGTCGCTACTGGCCAGGGTGGATTGGAGCTTCTGCATAGTGGCCTTTGTTTCTCCGACTAGTCCAGACACGTTGGCGTCTTTTAAGTCCTTTGAAATGCCCTCCGCATTTGACAAAATATTCTTGATTTGCTGGTTGCTTTCCTTGAGGTTTCCTGTAATGGATTCAACGTTTTTGATACTTCGTTCTACCGAGCCAGCGGAATTTGCCATCATCTTGTCCAGTCTATCGGTAGTGCTTCGCAAGTTGGCTAGCGTGACCCTGGCATCTTCAACACTTTGATGGATTTCTTGGCTATTTTTCAAACGGTCGGACAGGGTGTCGAGCATGTCCTTCAGGCCACCGTTTAGTTGGTCAACATAAAGCCGGACTTCGTCAGGTGTGACCATGGAAGCCAGCAGACCCTTCGTGAAACCTTTCAAATATTCGCCGTCCTGTGCGCAATCTTTGCCGTTGCAGATGCCTGCAAAAACCAAGTCAATATGCGTGCCGCCCATCGGGCCATCGGAAACGATGGTAGCCACGGTCGATTTGGGAACCATTGTGCCATTGTCCAAATGCAATTCGGCGGTGATTTTATTGGGGTTTTCACTGTCTTGGAAAATATCAGAAACGAGCCCAACCTGTAGTCCATTTATCAAGATAGGCGTGGAGATGCGCAGCCCGTCCACGCGCTCATAGGTAGCGTACACAACTAATTTTTTACTTAAAATATTGAAACCTTTAAGGTATTTGTAACCCCAAATGGCCATTGCCACCGTGATGATGGAGAAAATTGCGATTTTTACTTCTTTGCGCATTGTTGATAATAAGTGTTCGCCAAAAATATTTGGCAGACCGATGATTATGGCGTCCCCAAATTTTTGAGACCCGACTGATTGCAGTTATTTTAACCTTGTGCCATTTTGATAAGAAACAACAAAAGCATCACTAAAACCGATGGCTCGAAGCTTTGTTTTGGCAGCAGTTGCTTCTTCTTGGGTGGCGAAATTAACGACTTGGTATTTAAACAGGCCATTTTCTTCAATTACTTGGATTAAATAATCCACCCTTGCCCATTTTCCAGTATTCACATCAAGCTGTTTCGGAGAGGCAGCCAACTGCACACGGTACTGAATATCAGCGCTTTGAATGACGGGAGCTACCTTAGTTGGTATTGACTCTGAGACTGGTTTTTCAACTAAAATTTTTGTGTAGCCATTTGTACGTGTCTGTTTGTCTAATGGTAAGCTAACCTCATCCGAGGCAGGTTTTGCTGCTTTTTTTGGTTCTTCAATGGTCGGTTGGGGTTTCGATTTTTCAGGCTTGGTATTCGTAGGTGGCGTTGATTCTTGCTGCTTGACAGGTTTTACAAATGCAGTTTCAACAGCTGCTGTTGTTGCTTCATCCTCTACATCCGAGGCAAAAGCCTCCATGTCGTTTTCTTCCTTCGAATCATTCGAGTCAAGCAGAGCAAGTGGCACTACAGCGCTGCCTTCCATTTCTGATTTATACTCACTGAAAGCTGACAAAAGTGCATTGGCCATTGCTTTTTGACCAGTGTTCGTTCTTAGGTATGCTTCTTCGGTTACATTGGTCAAAAAACCTGTTTCCACCAAAACACTGGGCATGGTAGCATGACGGAGTACAAGGAATCCGGCTTGTTTTACGCCCCGGTTTTTACGTTTTGCAATAGTATTGGAGTGGTTTTGCACCTTATCTGCAAAGCTGAGACTCTGCTCCAAAAAGGCGTTTTGGAACATAGATAAAATAATGTGTGCCTCTGGTGAATTCGGGTCGTAGCCGTCATAGTTTTTTTGATAATCTTCCTCCAACAAGATGGACTCGTTCTCCCGTTTGGCTACTTCAAGGTTGGCATTGGTGGCATGCAGGCCGAGCACGTATGTCTCAGTTCCCACTGTTTTGCTGGCATTGGGGATAGCGTTGCAATGGATGGAAATGAACAAGTCTGCTTTGTTACGGGTAGCAATTGCGGCACGTTCATTCAGGGGGATGAAGACGTCGGTCGAGCGGGTCATGATGACATCCACATCCGGGAAATTGTCCTTGATAGCCTCCGCAAAGTATTTGCCCACGGCGAGGCAAACATGCTTTTCTTTTGTGTTTTTTCCGTGGCAGCCAGGGTCGTGACCACCGTGCCCCGGGTCGATGACTACAGTTTTAATGCTCAACCCACCTTTTCTGCGGTAGATGGTCAGTTCAGGGGACCCCAGTGTATCTGCCTCAGCAGGTAAGTTGAGAAAGTATGGGCTGTTTGTTGCAGCTTTGATAATTTTGCCCGCCACTGTGTGGCCGCCCTTTTCGCATTCGGAGGCGTTGTTAAGTTTTGGCAAACTCCAAGCGGAGCAAAACAGCAGCAGCGTTGGAAGGAAATAGATAGCCTTCATTTTGAAGATAAATAAGGTTCAGGGTGTACGGAGAGTTGATGAGATTGATTAAGTTCTATGGAGGTTGATAAATGAGTGGGCGAACACTTGACCAGACATTTATCAACCTAATCAACTTTTGTCAACCTAATCAACCCAACTGAGTCAGCCGAGTGATTCATTCCACAATACCAGCGTTCAAACAAACTTCAATCCAAAGATTTGCCCGCAAAGTTAGTCATAATTCTTTCTTTTATAATGCTTTACGCAATTGCGTTGCAAGGGCAGGCACCCCCATTTAAGCAGCCTATCCCTGGTAATGAAAGCACGGAGGCTGATTCTTTGCCGCCTGCCAAACCGTTCAGTGGTTCTATTTCCGCTACTTCCAACCTCGACAGCATCAAGATTTCTGGCGATGCCCTGGATGACCAGATTGATTACACATCGGTGGATTCAATGTATTTCGACATTAAAAACAAGCAAATACACTTGTATGGACAAGCCGAGGTTAAATTTCAAACGATGTCCATGCAGGCGCACTACATCCTGATTGATTGGAAGGAGAGCACGATGTCTGCCATAGGTGAACAGTTGCCCAATGGGGAGTGGCTGGGAAAACCGCATTTTACCGAAGGTGCCCAGGATTTCACGACCAGCAGCATGAGGTACAATTACAAA
>JAHEAS010000187.1 GCA_024642645.1 Saprospirales bacterium
GGTATTTCATCGGCCAACACCTCTTCCGTGGCATTCACCGTAGGCGGGTTCACCTCTTTTGAAAATAAGCTCTCAATGCCGTTCCCGTCTACGCTGGCGGCGCTTATGTAGAAAGTGCCACTCGGTCTTGCGAAGACAAAATGCGTTTGAGTGGTGGTAAAAAGGCTGTCGAAATCGTTGGCTGTGGAGCGCACGAACACCCTGTAAAGGCCATAGTTTTTCGGGTCAACGATGTCCACATAAACCGAATCAGTGCTCTTACCAGCACTCAGGTCAACTGGCTCCGGACCAATACCTGCCATGGCCGCCGCCACGCCGTTGATGGCGGCATTTCTCGACAGGTAATTGAAGTCCACGAAAAAGGAATCCAGTACCAAATCGCCGTCGGTATCCACGCCGAGCACATCTTCGGAAGTGTGCTGCCGGTCGGTGTAATTGGCATTTGTGACATCTGCATTGCCGTGCTCATTGGCACTGGTAAATCGCATGGCCGCAAAGCCCTGCTGCCGGAACGGAATATGGTCGCCGCCCCGCCCGGTGCGGTCTTCGGCAGACATGATGGTGACCTGCATGGGTACGGTTGCTTGCGCCAGCGCCTCCTCCATGTACTGCAATTTGATGAAGCGGGAAAGCTGCTTGTTCCTTGAATTGAAGCTGCCCTGGGAGAACAGCCTGACCTGTGTACTATCAATTTGGTTGAAGCCAGGACAGGAAGGCGGAGACGATGTTTGACCACAAATGATGCCGCCAATGACGTCGTTGTTCAGCACAGCAACAAGTGGAATGCCCTTGTTTTTGGCATATTTTGCAAAAGCATCGGCGCCATAAAGTCCTTGTTCCTCGCCGATGGTAGCCATGAAAACCACGGTGCGGTCCAGTGCGAACTTGCTCATCACCCTAGCCAATTCCAGTACAAGGGCAGTGCCGCTACCATTGTCCTCCATGCCGTGTGCTTGACAGTCAATGTCACAGAGTACATCACAGCGGCTATCAATATGCGCCTCGATGAGGATGACGCCGTGCACGGAGGTGTCAATGCCGGGCAGCACGGCGAAGATGTTTCGGTGTTGGCCCATGCCGCAGATGGCTTGGTCAAACTGGAGATAAGATGGGATGAGTCGTCCGTTGTTTTCTGCGCCAATTTGCATGAAACGCTGGTGTACCCATCGCCTTGCTGCTCCCATTCCGGTCACATCCGACACGGTGTCGGCACCGGTATTTCGGTTCTCGAAGGTGCTTAGTTTGAGTAAATAGGACTTGAGCGAATCAGTGGAAATGCCCGCCATGATGGCCGTCACGAGGTCGCCTGGTTGGTTGATGACGACCGATGGAGTAAATGCCGCAGGGTCGTAGTTGCCCAGCATGATTTGCTCCGCAACGGGGTTGATGGATACCATGTTGGTCTGAGCGGTTGCACCAAGAATTGCCGCAAGGCTAAAAAGGAAAGTTGTAATTGTTCTTTTCATGTTTAACAAGGATTTGTTGCGAAGCAAACTTAGTGAAATAGGTGGAAAAAATGGTGTAGCTACGTTTATTGTGTTTGAATTCCATTTTTGGAATTCCATTTAAAAACATTTCAAAAAAAAATCTTTGTGAAAAACAAACTGATTTCATAGGTTAGCCTTGCTTTTACTTCAAAAACACAAAAACTATGAAAAAACCACCCCCCTCTGCCATTCGGCTGCGTGGCGTCAGGTACCCAACTGCGGCAGCCATCCCGCCTAAAGTTTGGCTTAACGATAAGCTGCTAAGTCTGGAAAAAAGTCTCAAAATTAAAGCCCATAGCATCAATGGCTTTGGATGGGGAAACGATAGCCGTGGCGCTGCTCAATTGGCACTGGCTATATGTGCAGAACTTTACACAGAAGAATTGGCGAGGCAAGTTGCGCCCCATTTTAGAGCCCTATTTCTTGATGGCCTATATGGTGAAAATTTTGACGTGAACGTGAACTTGTCCACATTCAATGAGACATATTTGAGCCAGTTGGCTTGATTAAAAATTGAGGTGAAACTTATTTCAAGCTGACCTTTGTGCCGAGGTAGAAAGAGAAATTGTAGAGTTTTTCACCGTTCACACCGATGCCGTCCGTGAGAAAATGATGCTGATAATTCGGCTGGAAGAAAACACTCCAGCGTGGCGATACGAAGCGCTCCATCCCAATGCCAAAGTTGGCTGTAAAGTATAAATTGTCGTGGATGTTACCGCCGTCAAAAAGTCCATCAGGGAACTTCTTCTCTTCTCGAATTGACTTGTCATCATCAGGCAGGCCGTCTGTTATTGGCAGCATGGCAAAATTGCTGAATGAAGGTGTCCGGTCGGTTTCTATTTCGTAAACCGAGGACGTTATGAAATGGCCCGATGCACCAACATTGCCATAAACCCGCCATTTTCCCTCATTCTTTAAGTGATAGCTAATATTGAAGGGGACTTGCAGGATGTCGAGCTGCACACCATTGAACTCTTCCCGGATATAATAGTTGACGGTTTCAAAAAGGAAGGCTGGGGTGTTCGGGATATAACGCTTGAAAGAATAAATGCCACCCGTTTGAATTTCCCATTTGTTCTTTTTCCAACTTACCATGATGCCGCCGCCATAGCCACTGGCCAAAGTAGTGTCTGCATCCACCGCTACCAAGGTGTCGAATACGCTATATTTATTGGGCGGGGTGATGACGTATGTGGCATCGGTGCTAGTGAATATGCTAAAACGCAACTGGTGCGATTTCTCGAAAATAAATTCCGGGAGCTGTAGTACTTCCCAAGCGAAACTGGATTGAACAGGCTGGGCATCTAGTGAGGCAATCAACGGCGCAATACCGAGGTTTGCGTTGGTCATGCTTGGCGTGGCAAGGCTGTTCTTTAAAAACCGCTGCTGGGTCATGGATTCAAGCAGGGTGGCTGGGGAGGACATCGAAGCTACCGCACCTGCTCCGATAGGGGGCAGTGTTTTTATTGATGTTTCGTTATCGCTCAAATTGTTGAGAGCAAAAACTGGCGGTATTGTATTGGCAATGGATTGCTCGTCAGCGGGTTGCTTTGTTTTTGATGCTGCTGGTGGAACGAAAGCCTTCTTTGGGGTGACGGCAGCCGCAATTGGCCTAGTGGCTTTGACTTCAACAGGTGGTTCTTGAGGAGAAGTTGGAGTTATTATTTCTAGCGACTTTGCACTTGGCACTTGTGGTAAGGTTAGCTTACTGGAATCGCTTTTATGCTGTGCTTGTGAGTTGTTAAGCAGGGGGGAGTAATGCACAATGGTCAACAGGAGCAAGAGCATCAAAGCAGCCTCGGCCGCCTTGCAGCGCAGTAGGTGGTAGCGGAAGAAGAATTCCTCCTCCAACCGATGCGTCATCATCTGCCAGTGGTGCGGTTGAAAGGCAACTTCAAATTTCTCAAATTTCTCAAAAACAAGGTCATCAACAACTGCCTCATTTTCAAGCTGTTCGGCGGTTTCTTCCGCCTCAATCATTTTTTCCATCTGGCTCCAGTCGCCATTGGCGAGGGGGACTTGGAGTTGGGTTAGTTTACTGGAAATCACCTCATCGAATGGCGAGTCAGCTGCCGGCTGGCTTGGGCCATCGGCGGCAGCATCTTGGTCGAGCCGTTGCTCAAAAGCCTCCCAAGCGTGGTCGTTGAACCGTGCTTGCAGCTTTTCCAATGCTTGCCGTACCTGTTCGTCGAGGTGCTTTTCTGTATTCATTGCGTCGAAAAATCTGCTGCGGTTGCTCCGAGAGTTGGATTCTTACGGAGCAATGCTTCCTGTAATTTAGTTCGTGCCTTGACCAAGTTAGAGCGGGACGTGCTTTCCGTGATGTTCAACAGTTCGGCAATTTCCTTGTGAGAGTAACCTTCGAGGATATACAAGTTGAAAACTGCCCGATAAGCAGGCGTCAATTCTTGTACAGCCTGCAGGATTTCCTGCTCCGTGAGCTGCGAAAGTGCATCGGCATCAGGCACACTAATGTTGTAGGCCTTCTCGATATCCTCCGTCCGACGGCGCACCTGTTTGCGATAGTAGTCTATGGCCGTGTTCACCATGATGCGCCTGATCCACGAGTTGAGTGAAGTGCCCGGCTCGTAGCGGTGCAGGTTCTTGAACACCTTGATAAAGCCCTCGTGCATGATGTCGAGCGCTTCATCCTGGTTGCCTGCGTAACGCAGGCAAACGCCCATGATTTTCGGGTAATGCTCCTCATAAAGCGCCTTCTGTGCCCAACGCTCCTTGCGGAGGCAGGCTTCGATGAGGTTGCTTTCCTCGGAGATTAAGGTTAATGCAATATCCATGCAAGTTTGCTGATTGTGCCCCTCCCAATTTATCGGCCTGTTTCAACAGTTGATAAACGTGAGGAGACGGATGATTGCTGCGTAGCTTGCGGAAACATTCGTCCGCTTTTTCTCAAAAGATTTGGGAAAGGTAGAAAGATATTTTTGGAAATTGCCAAGCGTTAAGGTCTGTGGATTGACATTTAACACGTTTTTGGCATTTTTAGAAACAAAAAATAAAAATTATTTTCCATTTTAAAAACAATTTGTTGAATAAAAAAAGCAAGAATTGTTAATTTTGCCGAACTTTTCATTCCAAACAAAAAGATGTCTGCGCTGCAAAAAATTGAATTTTACCAAAATATCCGCAACCTCATCGTGGAGGCAGGGCGGAAGACTTGGGCAGTGGCCAACTCGGTCATGGCGCAGACTTATTGGCATATCGAACGGATGATTGTCGAAGAGGAGCAAGGTGGGAGTGCAAGGGCGGTGTATGGGGAGAATTTATTAGGGGAACTTGCTGTTCAATTAACTTCGGAAGTTGGACAAGGATTTACCCTCACAAATCTTAATTACATCCGCAAGTTTTACCTTCTCTCCAAAAAAGCTCACGCGCCGCGTGCCTTTTACGAAAAAGAGGCCGTGGAATGTCAATGGAGTACCCGTCAATTGGAGCGGAAAATCCCGCTCAATCAGGCAAGAACTTTCATTTTAAAATGACCCCGAATCTTATTTTTTTTAGATAAAAAAATGGCAACATCACCAAATAGCAATAGCAACGGCTCCCCCGGCTCAACCCACGAAGAAGGTCACATCATCACCATCTCCGGCATGTACGAGAACTATTTTCTCGACTATGCCAGTTACGTCATCCTAGAGCGGGCAGTGCCTGCCATAGAGGATGGCCTGAAGCCCGTACAGCGGCGCATCCTGCATGCCATGTACGAAAAGGATGACGGGCGCTACCACAAAGTGGCGAACATCATTGGAAACACAATGCAGTACCACCCGCACGGAGACGCAGCCATCGGGGATGCGCTCGTGAATGTGGGGCAGAAGGAATTACTCATCGACACCCAAGGGAACTGGGGCGACTTCCGCACCGGCGACTCGGCGGCGGCCTCTCGATACATTGAGGCACGACTCACGAAGTTTGCCCTCGAAGTGGCATTCAATCCTCAAACCACTGATTGGACAGTCAGCTACGACGGGCGAAAAAGAGAACCGGTCTCCTTGCCCATGAAGTTTCCATTGATTCTGGCGCAGGGCACAGATGGTATTGCCGTTGGGCTTTCCACCAAAATGCTGCCCCACAACTTCATTGAGCTTATCAAGGCCAGCATTGATATTTTACACGGGAAAAACGTCAAAATCTATCCCGACTTCATGACCGGGGGCAGCATTGACGTGACCGACTACCAAGGTGGTCAGCGTGGGGGCAAGGTTAAGGTCAGGGCGAAAATCGAAAAGGCCGACAAGAACCTGATTTTGATAAAAGAACTGCCCTATGGCGTGACGACCGTTTCTCTCGCCGAGAACATCAGCAAGGCGGTAGAAAAGGGTCAAATCAAAATCAAAAAGATAGACGACAACACCGCTGCCGAAGTGGAAATTGCCATCGAACTGACACCCGGCACTTCGCCCGACGTGGCCATTGATGCGCTTTATGCCTTCACCGATTGCGAAGTGAGCATTTCGCCCAATGCCTGCATCATTGTTGACAACAAACCGATTTTCACCACGGTGGAGAATATCCTGCGCATTTCCACCGAAAATACCAAGGACCTGCTGCGTCAGGAACTCGAAATCAAGCGAAAGGAACTGGAGGAAAAATGGCTCTTCTCCAGCCTCGAAAAGATTTTCATCGAGAACCGTATTTACCACCAAATCGAAGAATGTGAATCCTGGGAGGAGGTCATCGCAGTTATTTATCGGGAGCTTCGCAAATACGTGTCCGTACCCTCTGAAAACCCAAAAGACAGCGACAAAAGACTCAAGCTTTTTCGGGAACTGACGGACGACGACATCACCCGTTTGACCGAAATCCGCATCAAGCGTATTTCGAAATACAACGGGTTCAAGGCCGATGAGCTCATCGAAAAGCTCATCGAGGAACTGGAGGAGACAGAGCACCACCTGGCCCACTTGACCGAATATGCCGTTGCTTATTTTCAAAACTTGCTAGATAAATACGGCAAAGGCCGGGAGCGCAAGACCACCATTTCCGGTGGTTTCGAAACCATCCAAATCACACAGGTTGTGGCCAACAATGCCAAACTTTACGCAGACCTAAAAGAAGGCTTCGTGGGCATGGGACTCAAAAAAGAAGGCGAATTCATCTGCGATTGCTCGGATATTGACGACATCATCGTGTTCCGCAAGGACGGCAAAATGGTCGTCACCCGCATTTCCGACAAAACCTTTGTGGGCAAAGACATCATCCATGTGGACGTCTGGAAAAAAGGCGACGAGCGCACCACCTACAACATGATTTACGTGGATGCCAAGAGCGGAGTCAGCAAGGCCAAGCGTTTTAATGTCACCGCCATCACCCGTGACAAAGAGTACGACCTGACGATGGGCAACCCG
>JAHEAS010000188.1 GCA_024642645.1 Saprospirales bacterium
TCCATAATCAAGTTAGCCAGCAGTTTTTTACAGGCTTCGTCCACTTTGGCAGTGGCTTCGTCCTTGTTGGCAGCCTCAATATCCATGCGGATATGCTTGCCGATTCGAATGTCATCTACCCCATCGATATGGAGGTTGCCCATGCTGTGCTGCACGGCCTTGCCTTGTGGATCAAGTAGCTCCTTGTGGGGCATGATGTCAATTTCTGCAACGTATTTCATGGATTTTTTGATTGGATATTGGGAATTCGTTGTTTCTAAATTCCTAATTCCCAATTCCCAATTTCTTATTTTCTTTCAAGTGAACAATGAATGAGAACAATACGTGGCCGATTATGATAAATGGGAAAGCGGCTTCCCGCAAAAACACCAACAGCACGACTGCGAAGGCGGCAAAGATAAACCGAATCTGATTGCCCTCCCAAGCGAGGTTTTTGAATTTTAAGCTAAACATGGGCAGTCCTGCAACCATCAGCAGACAAAGAATGGGGATGTTGAGGTAGAGGAAAATGGGGTTCGTGACGATATTGCCCAATCCGAACGAGTCGAAATGGTAAATCAACAGCAGTCCAATGGCGTAAATAGCACAGGACGGCGTCGGCATCCCGATGAAATTATCGGTCTGGCGGGTATCTATGTTGAAAATGGCCAGCCGGATGGCAGCAAACAGCGAGATGAGAAAGGCGGGAGAGGCCGCCAGGGTTAGTTGGATGGGCAGTACGTCATGACCAGCGAGGCCTTTTACCAGCAGCATATAAACCACGGCACCAGGCGCCACACCAAACGAAACCATGTCAGCCAGCGAGTCCAATTGCTGGCCAAGCGGTGACTTCACCTTGAGCATCCGGGCGCAAGCACCGTCGAGATAGTCGGCAACGCCACTGGCCAGACTGAACCAGAAAGCCTGCACGAACTGCCCGTACAGCACACTGGCTATTGCGCAGCAACCAAAAAACAGGTTGAGCAAAGTGATAAAATTCGGAATGTTTTTCTTCATGCCCGTTTTGGTTTAAAAACCCAACCCCGAAGGTCGGCTTAGGCGTCACTCATTTTGGCAAAAGTAATATTTTGCCATTTACTCAAAGCAGAAAGCGAAAATTGGAATGTCGCAAATTGGCAACAAGCCCTTCTTAACGTCCCAATAACCGACTTATGCCGCCAATCCTGTACTTTTGCAGTTCGTTCCAGCGTTCAAAAAAAATCCTCATCGCCCGAATTATTTGCATTTTTAAGAAAAAATCGAAACGAACCGTCATGAAACAACGCTTCACACTTTTATACTGTTTGGCTTTCCTTTGCTGCGCAACCAGCCTTTTTGCCCAGCCCGCCAACAACGAGTGCGCCAACGCCACACCCCTCACCAACCTGAACAACTGGTGCTCCGCCGCCGCAGGATTTACCAATGTTGGCGCAACGTTGAGCAACACCATCAACCCTTCTTGTTTTCCTTCGGGAAACGCGGACGTCTGGTTCTCCTTCGTTGCGCAAGCCAACACCGTCAACATCCGGGTCATCGGTGCTACGGGCGGGAACACCCCGCCGGGCGGCTCCCTAGAAGACCCCCAGTTCGCACTTTACAGTGGTCCTTGCAGTGCCTTGGTTCCAGTTCAATGTGCCTCCGACGCCTTTGACCTCAACATCGCCGAGACTTTCGCTGGGGCGCTTACCGTCGGCGAAACCTATTATATACGGGTGGATGCCCGGAACAACAACACGGGCACTTTCAAGCTCTGCCTCAACAACTACAACGCCGTGCCTGAACTCAGCGGCGACTGCCCAACGGGCGTGATTCTTTGCGACAAATCACCGTTTAGCGTCGAGCTGGCAGTGGGAGAGGGCAGTGACCCGAATGAGGTGGACGGCAGCACCTGTATCAACGCCGAAATCGCCTGCTCTTGGTACCGATGGACTTGCAAGACCGCAGGTACACTCTCGTTTACCATCACCCCAAACAACTCCACGGACGATATTGACTTTGCCGTGTACGAGTTGCCGGGCGGCATCGGCGATTGTGCCAACAAAGAAATCGTGCGTTGCGAAGCAGCCGGTGAGAACGTCGGCGAGCCCTTCGCAAACTGGCAATCCTGTTCAGGCCCGACTGGCCTCAGCCTCTCCGAAACTGACTTGACTGAGTTTCCGGGCTGTGCTCCTGGGCAAAATAATTTCGTAGCTGCATTGGATATGGTGGTGGGCAAAAGCTACGCCCTCGTCATTAATAATTTCAGCAACACAGGTAGCGGCTTTTCCATCGAGTTTGGCGGGACGGGTACTTTCCTCGGCCCTACCGCAGATTTTACGGTTACGCCACAAACGATTTGCCAGGGTAGCACCATCACTTTTACCGATAATTCTACCTCCCTCGACCCCATCACTGCTTGGCAGTGGAATTTCGGAAGTGGCGCAAGCCCAGCCACCGCCACTGGCAAGGGCCCGCACACCGTGACCTACAATACACCCGGTACAAAATCCGTGGTGCTGACCATCACCAACGAGGAGGGCTGCCAAGTGACGGATATTGAAACAATCAACGTATTGCCCCTACCCAAAATTGACCAAGAAACTTTGCGGGACTACTGCGGCCCCGACGACAATACGGGCGCTGTGCTTTTGTCGGCTTCAGGCAGTGGCCAACCATATATGTATGACTGGACGGGTACTGGCGTTTTTACCTCGGATAGCACGTTGTTGAATCTTGCCTCTGGAAACTACTCCGTCATCGTGCAAACCGCCAGTGGCTGTGCCCAAAGCTTTAATTTCACGGTAGACGAAGGTTTGAGCCTCGCCGCTGGTATTGACCCTGCGACGCCACCGACCTGCAACGGCGACTCGGACGGCAGCATTTCCATTTCCATCCAGATAGCCAATCCGCCTGTCACGTTTGACTTCGGCAATGGCCCACAGTCGAGCAACACCCTGAGCGGCATCCCGGCGGGCATCTACAATGTTTTCGTTGTGGATGGACAGGGTTGCGAAGGCGATTTCACCATTGAGGTGGTGGAATTTCCGCCACTGCTCTTGAGCATCGCCCCGTTGGATATCAGTTGTTTTGGGGCAAACGATGGGACAATTACGGTCACGCCTACAGGCGGAGCAAGTGGTTACTCCTACCTCTGGAGCAATGGAGCCATGACATCGACCATCGAGAACCTTGCCGCAGGTACCTACACCGTCACCGTCACGGACGAGAACGGCTGCTCGTCAACTGCTCAAGCAGACATCATCGAGCCAGCCGAGCTGTCGGCCACGCTTGAAACTATGGATGTGATTTGTTTTGGGGATGAAACGGGTGTGATTACCGTCACTGCTGCTGGCGGCACGCCGACGTTCGAGTACAGCGCAAATGGCACCGATTTCCAAGCGGACCCGGCCCTTATGAACCTCGCTGGTGGCAACTACGATGTGGTGGTGAGAGATAGCCGAGGCTGCACCATCACCTTGCCTGCCACCATCAACCAGCCACCTCCCATCATCGTGGAGGCTGGTAACGACCAAACGATTGACCTTGGGTACTCCGCCAATTTGATTGGCACGGTTTCACCCCCAACCCTACCCGTGACGCTGAGTTGGGTGCCCTCGGAGTCGCTGAACTGCGCCGATTGTTTGCGTCCGGAAGCTACCCCGTTCCTCACCACGACCTACACCCTCACCGCCACGGACGAGAACAACTGCTCCGGCCTTGATTCGGTCACTGTCTTCGTAAATTTGGTTCGCCCGGTTTACATCCCGAATGTCTTTTCGCCAAACGGCGATGGCCTCAACGATTTCTTCACCGTGTTTGGCGGCAAGGCGGCAAAAAGTATCAAAGCACTTAAGGTCTTCGACCGCTGGGGCGATAATGTATTCGAGGGTTTTGACCTCCCGCTCAACGATGAGCCCCTTGGCTGGGATGGCGTTTTTCGTGGTAAATTGATGGACACGGCGGTGTTTGCCTACCTCGCCCAAGTGGAGTTTGTGGATGGCGTGGTGGTGCTGTTTGAGGGGGATGTGATGATAATCAGGTGATTTACGATTGTTGGCCTCGGATAATCCGAAAGAAAAAGGGTGTGGAGCCTCTCAGCTTCATACCCTTTTTCATTTGGGGTGTGTGCCCAATCGTAAATCGTCAGTCGTAAATCACTTCACTTCACTTCGCACGAAAGCAACTGCTCTTCCTTCCCGTCCACCGTTTTCACAAAACCCTCCAGCAAGTCGCCGATTTTCACGGGACCAACTCCGGCGGGGGTGCCAGTGTAGATGAGGTCGCCTTGTAGCAATTTAAAATATTGGGAGACGTAGGTGATGATGTTTCCGAAGGAAAAAAGCACGTCACGGGTGTTGCCGTGCTGCACGGTCTCGCCGTTTTTCTTCAACATAAACTCAATATTGCCACCGCTGTTGACCCGGTTTAGGGGAATGAACTTGCCCAGCACCGCCGAGTTGTCGAAGCCCTTGGCAATTTCCCACGGATGGCCTTTTTTCTTGAGTTCTTCCTGCACGTCACGGGCGGTAAAGTCAATGCCCAGCGCCACTTCCTCGTAGTAGCTATCCGCAAATTCCGGCTGCACGGCCTTGCCGTTCTTGCAGATTTTCAGCACCACCTCACACTCGTAGTGTAGGTCTTTGGTGAAATCCGGGTAGTAAAACGGCTTCTCGTTCACAAGCAGCGCCGACGGCGGCTTCATGAACACGACGGGTTTGCCGACAGGCACGGGGTTGTTGAGTTCCTTGGCGTGGTCGGCGTAGTTGCGACCGATGCAGATGATTTTCATGGTATATTGCTGTATTGTTATATTGTTGTATTGTTTTTTTTGGAGTGGGGGTTATTCTTTTAGTTTTTCTTTGGTGTATTTTATTAGGTGGCCGATGGATGGGCCGAGTTTTTCGAGTTCCTGGAAAATGTGTTGGTATTGTTCTTCTGTGATGAGGTTTCTATGTTGTGCATTTGCGTTCCAATCATAGCATTCCTTTCGGGAGCCTTGGCTGTATCGGTAAAACTTAACCTTATCTTTCTTGCCCCACCTGCCAAAACCCTCGGCTATATTGGCAGAAATTGAATCGGCTGCCCTTACATATTGGCTGCCAACAGTGTTTTGTGCAACCGGGCTCCACAATACCACCAAGTCCCATATATAATTGGATAAATGAAAAGCTGCCTTATAAGCACCTATATCATTGAGTTTTAAGTATTTCCCATCCTCCATATTATATGTGTTTTATCTAAAAAACAATACAACAATAAAGCCCCAAAGGGGTAAACAATACAACAGTCAAAACCTCACATTCAGCAGTCCTGAAAGCTCCTTCACCTCCCGTATCGTCTCTTGCGCCCGCTTTCTGATTTCGGCGGAGGAGGCTTTGACTTGTTCTTTCACTTCCTTTTTGTTGGCGTTCAATTCGGCTTTGTTGGCCCGGAAGGCGGCGCTTTTTTCTGCCAATGCATCTGCGACGACTTCTTTGAGAGGAGCATATTTCAAGCTGCCAGCTTTGTAGTCATCCATGAGGGAAGTGTGGGCGTCCATCTTGCCGCAGGCTTTCAGCAGTTCAAAGAGGTTGGCGACGCCCGCGCTCATTTCCCCGGCGGGGGTGTCGCCCGTGTCCGTCACGGCGCTTTTGATTTGCTTGCGCAACACGGCATCCTCGGCGAAGACGTTGATATAGTGCTTTTCCCCGGCGCTCTTGCTCATTTTCTTGGTCGGGTCGGCGGGCGATTTGATACTCGGCGTTTCGGTGTACAGCGACTCCGGTAGCACAAAATACTCCTTGCCCACTTGGTTGTTGAAGCGCTGCGCAATATTGCGGCTGAGCTCAAGGTGCTGCTCCTGGTCTTTGCCGACCGGCACATAGTCTGCCCGGTAAATCAGAATGTCGGCGGCCTGCAAGACCGGGTAGTCGAATAGCCCGACAGAGATAAAGCCTTCGGCCTTCTCCTCGCTCTGCGAGCTTTTGTCCTTGAACTGCGTCATGCGGCTCACGTTGCCGAAGGAAGCAAAGCAGTTGAAAATCCAGCCCAGTTCCACATGCTCGGGCACCAGCGACTGGATGAAGAGGTTCTCCCGGTTTACACCCACGGCCAGCAGGTTGATGATGAGGTCCCAGACGTTTTCCCGCAGTTTCTTGGGGTCGTAGGGCATGGTCATGGCATGATAATCCACCACGCCGTAGTAGCAGGTGTATTTTTCTTGGAGGTCAACCCAGTTTTTCACGGCCCCGAAGTAGTTGCCGTAGTGCATGTCGCCAGTGGGTTGGATGCAGGAGAGGACTGTTTTTTTCATTGTCATGCGTTTTTGAACGTCAAAATTTTCTTATTGGTTTCGGGCATCGTTATAAAACCATTTCACCAACCCCACCAAGCTTGCTCCTACCCAAACCGCTTCCAACACCACGAATGGCATCGACCCAATCAGCGCCGCACCGATGGTGGCGAGTATGCCGCCTGCGAGGTTGAGCAGCCAGTAGGCGAGGCTCGTTTGACTGATTTTGTTGAACGACGAACCGAGGAAAGCCAGCAAAATCAGGCTGACGCCGATGGCGCTGAACAGGGTCGCTTGGCTCATTTCACCGCAGCGATGACGGAGATTTCGATGTTCACAAACTTGGGCAGGTTAGCCACTTCCACCGTCTCCCGTGCAGGCGCCCATGCTGGATCGAAGTACTCGGCGTACACGGCGTTGATGCGGGCGAAGTCGTGCATGTTTTTGATGAAAACACTGGCCTTCAGTACGTCCTGGTAGGTGCAGCCTGCCGCTTCGAGGATTGCCCCCACGTTTTTCAATACTTGGCGGGTTTCTTCTTCCAGGCTGCCTTGCAGCAGTTCACCAGTAGCAGGCACGATGGCA